>JANNVG010001263.1:0-6256 GCA_031414395.1 Fimbriiglobus sp. | reverse complement strand
GCACGACCGCGGCGGGGCATCGCGGCCGTGCGGTTGCCCTCGCCGAACACACACACGACTCGATTCGCGGTTGCATTCCCCGGCCGCTCGACCCGCCCTACCCGAACCGGGGATTCCTTTGCCCACGCACCACGACCGCGTCGTCATTCGCTCCCGCTTCTGGCCGCGGTTCCTGCGGTGGGCCGTCGGGTTACAACTCGGGCTGGCACTTCTCCACCTCGTCGGCTTGGTGATCGAAGGCGTCCGCGGCCGCGGGTGGATGCCGACGGAAGTGGCCCTGTCGATGGGCATCGTCTCGGTGGTGCTGGCGGCGTTGGCACTGGTCATTGCCGCCGGCCGATGGAACGTCGAAGCGGCCGACATCATCCCCCGCGGCATCCGCCCCCTCCGGCGGGCCAGTCGGTGGGATCGCCGCTACCCCTGGGCCTTGATCGAGTCGGTGCGGGTGAAAGTCGGGCCGTTCGGCAATCGGTGGCTGGAGGTGGTGCCGCTGAGTGAACCGCCGTTCAAACTCACCGCCCGCCCGTCCGACCCCGACGGCGTGCTCGACGCCCTCGAACAGTTCGCCGGCCCCGACCACCCGCTCACGCGGGCGCTGTATTCCGTGCTGGTCAACACCCGAATCTGACCGCTCATCGGCGCCCGGCCGAGTGGATGGGAGGGCCGCGATTCCATGTTGACCATTCGTTGCGCAGCAACTAACTATGTCAACGTTCCGACCCAGACCCTGTGGCGGGTGACCGGCGGCGGTTCGAATCGCGTGCCATTCCGTCCTCGGACAACCCCCACAGCAAGGGCAGTCACCATGCCAGCGTACACCCGCTTCTGGGATCTGCACCTGACCGGACAAGGCGGCTTCTACGAGTTCACCTCCCTCATCCAGGAGCAACTCGAATACCAAGCCGTCGGCCCCGAAGTGGCCGGCGGAAATGCCCGCTTCACGAAGTCCGTCAACCTGATCACCCCTCCCCTCGACAGTCCCGGCGTCATTCAGAACGTCCGCCTCGGCGCCGTCACCCTCCCGGACAGTTGCGTCGTCGCCAGCATGCTCGACCTGAACAAGCTGGCCAACACCCCCACCTATTCCGATCCCGACCTGCATACACTCGTCACCTGGATTAACGACCCGACCGGCGTCGGGAAGCTCCGCATCAACTGCCACGGCGACGGAATGGGCCAGATCGGCATGGGCGACAAGCCGACCTTCCTCTCGAAATTCACGGGCGGGCCCAAGATGACCTGGATCGTCGCCGGCCACCTCGTCGACCTCCTCGTCGCCAACGGGCTGGGCGCCTCCGCCCCCACCTCGCCCTCGCTCGCCGGCCCGAAGAAGGGCAACGGCCTCATCACCATCAGCCTGGCGATCTGCATGGGCGCGCGGTTCGGGGCCACCCCCGCCACCGCCGACCCGGCCGCCCCGAACAGCAAGTCGGCCCCCGGTTCGGCGGTCAGCCTGATCATCAGTCGCCTCCGCCACTACGGTGCCCGCGGCGTCGAGGTCACCGGAAGCAACGAGATCACCATGATGTCCAACCCGGGGCACAACGGCCAACTCGGCCGCACCCTCGGCGTCGGCATGAACCAGGTCCCCGGCGGGTGGGATCTCGACCCCGGCCCCGTCATCACCGTCCCCGCCCCGTTCGACGTCTCGACCGGCGGCGGCGGCGGTATCGGGATCCCTCCGGGCTGGTCAATCGATGCCGGGCCGAGTAACCCCTCCCGTCAGCCGTCCAGGGGGTGGGTCCTCGCCCCCGGCCCTGGGCAACCGGGCCTCAACTCGTTCATCTTCCCCGGTGGGAAGTGCGAGGTGCCCGCCGGCTGGATCGTGGACTCGGGGGCCAGACTGATCCACCCGCCGCGGGGATGGGTCGTGACCACCCGCGGGCCGAGTTCGGGGGGGCAACTGACGCCCGATCCCGCCACATCCGGCGAGATCGTCATGCTGTGGGAGCGTCTCGCACACTCCGCGGCCAAGGTCCGCGAGGTTTCCTGACCGGGGGGCCGTGTTCACTTCGATTTTCCCACTACGCCCGGCGGGTGTTCCCGACGTATCGCCGTAAGTGCTTGGCCGGCATGGATTCTTCTACGATTCGGGAATGGTTCCACGGATGGGTGGGGGGTGATGGAAAGAATCATCCGTCGCTACAATCCCCCACATGCCCGCCGATTTCCCCGCCGCCGACACCCCGCCACCGCCCGACCTGACCGGCCGCACCCTGGGCGACTTCCAGGTGCTGCGGAAGATCGGTCAGGGCGGCATGGGGCAGGTGTACCTCGCCCGGCAGCTCTCGCTCAAGCGGCAGGTGGCGCTCAAGATCCTCCGCGACGACCACACCTCAAACGCCAGCGCGCTGAAGCGGTTCCAGGCCGAGGCCGAGGCCGTCGCTCGCATCAGCCACCCGAATATCGTGCAGGTGTACGCCGTCGGCGAGCACGACGGCCGGCGGTACATGGCGCTCGAGTACGTGGACGGCCGCAACCTCCGCGACTACCTCGACCGCAAAGGGCCGCCCGATCTGCCCGTGGCCGTGTCCATCTTGAAGCAGGTGGCGGCGGGTCTGCAACGCGCCGCCGAGTTGGGGCTGGTTCACCGCGATGTGAAGCCGGAGAACATCCTGCTCACCCGCAAAGTCGAAGTGAAGGTGACGGACTTCGGGCTGAGCCGGTACTTCGCCCCCGACGCCCCGCCGCTGAGCATCACGCAAAGCGGCATGACCCTCGGCACCCCGCTGTACATGTCGCCGGAGCAAGTGCAGGGGCAGCCGGTCGATCACCGCTCCGACCTGTACAGCTTCGGCGTGACGGCCTACCACCTGCTCGCCGGCTTCCCGCCGTACAAGGGGAACACGGCCTTCGAGGTGGCCGCCAAGCACGTGCAGCAGGTGCCCGAACCGCTCGGCACCTTCCGCCCCGATTTGCCGGCGGATTTGCTCGCACTCGTTCACCGGCTGATGGCGAAGAACCCGGCCGACCGCTACCAGAGTGCGAAGGACGTGATCCGCGACCTGGGCAAGATCCAGAAGGGGCTGGCCGTCTCGACGGTGGCCGGGAACACCACGCACACTGTGCCGCTGCCGCTGCCGCTGTCGGTGTCGCTGTCCGGGTCGGCGGTCGGGCAGTTGCCGGCGGTCACGCCGACGCCGACCCGCTGGCCGTGGCGGATCGCGGCGGGCATTCTGGTGATGGCCGTCGGCGCGGTCGGCTGGTGGGTGGCCACGCTCGCCGATACCCCCGCCACCGCCGCCACGCCGAGTACGGCCGTCGGGTTGCCCGAGGTGCGGTTGCCGACCCTGGTGTCGTCGCGGGAGGTGGCGCTGGAAGCGAAAGCGCGGAACGCCCCGCTGTCCTCGAAGGAACACCTGACGGCCGGGTTCGAGTTGGGGCTGCTGCTGGTGAACGAGCGGCGGTGGGACGACGCGGACAAGGCGTTCAAGCAACTGGAATCCGGGCCGAAGGCGAACAAGCCGGACGCCCTGCCGGTGTCCCCGCTGGTGCTCGGCAAGCTGGGTCTGGCCATCGTGCTGGCCCACCAGGACAAGTGGAAGGAGTCGGACGTGGCGTTCGTGCACGCGGTCTCGCTCATCCCGCAGAAGCAGCAGCAGCGGCAGGCGATGGAGAAGTTGTGCTTCGACCACCCGGCCGTCGGGCAGGCCATTGCGGAGGCGGTCACGCGGAACGCCGACAACGCGCCGAAGGGGGAGAAGCAGCCGACGGCGGTGGCGTGGCTCCGCTCGCCCGCCGGCGTCCTCGGCGGGCCGAAGTGAACAACCCGCGGAGTGTGCCCGATGCTCGATTGGCTGTTCCCGCCCTCGTGCCCGTGCGACCCGGCGGCCAAGGAGTGGGTGGAAGAGCGGCTGGAATGGCTGGCCGAGGAGTTCGACGACCACGCTTTCAACGGCCGGCGGATCGTGCTGCCCACGCCCGACTTCTTCCCCGACCCGTATGACGGGTCGAAGGCAGCCGCAAGCCAACTGTTCGACCGCGTCTGCGATTTCATGGACGTGATCCGCGATCTGGTGGAACTGCGGTTCCGCACCGTCGGCAAGCTGGGGTTCGTGACGGAGGGCGGGTACGACGCGGGGTACGCCGCCGGCACCTACCACGACAGCTATCGCAAGCACGTCGTCACCATCGACACCGACGGCCTTCACGACCCGATGGGATTGGTCGGCACGATGGCCCACGAACTCGGGCACGTGAAACTTCTGGGCGAAGGCCGCGCATCGAGCGAGCAGTACGACAACGAACTGCTCACCGACCTGACCACCGTTCACTTCGGCCTCGGCATCTTCACGGCGAACCGGCCGGCTCACGTCGTGCCGACGAAAGCCCGCTGGCCAGGCACCTCACTCTTCAAGCCGGAGTACATGACCCCGCCGATGTACGGGTGGGCGCTGGCACACCTGGCGTGGTTCCGCGGCGAAGACAACCCGGTGTGGGCGAAGCACCTGAAGTTCGACGCCCGGTGCGAACTCAAGCAGGGGCTGCGCTACCTTTTCAAGAAAGGCGACTCGGCGTACAGGCCGGTGCGGTTCTAGGGCCGGACGCCACCCGCTCACCGGCGCACGAGGGGTGACGCCGGCCGCAACCGGCCCACCTTCGCCCACAGCCGCCGGCCGTACTCGGCCAACCCGACCACCGCCGCATACGGCACCAGCCCGGCCGCCACCGCCGTCGCCACCGCCGCGTAGTCGGCCGTCGGTTCGCCCACCGCCAGCCACACCGCTAGCGGCACCACGTTCGCCAGCAGCGGCTTCACCCAGGTGCCGAAGTACGCCCCGACCGACACGCCGAGTTCCTTCGCCGTCAGCGCGATCACCACCCCGCAGAAGATCAGGTTCGGCACCGCCACCGCAATGCTCACGCCCACCACTCCGAGCGGACCGATGAGCACCGCCGTCAGCAGCAGGTTCAGCACCGCCTCGCCGATGGCCGCCCGTGCGAACCACCGCAGCCGACCGAGGCCGTAAAGAATCCGGCTCGCCGCCGACTGCGCCACACCCAGCGCCAGCGTGCATCCGAGCAGCACCACCGCGGGGAAGCTGCCGTCGATGAACTCCGGCCCCATCCAGCGGGCGAGGAACGGCCGGCCGAAGAAGATCAGCCCGACCTGGAGCGGCACGGCCAGGTAGAGCATCCACCGTGTGGCGGTGAGGAACAGCCGGCGGACGGCGGCGTGATCGCCGCGGGCTTCGAGGGCCGACACGTTCGGGGTGAGGGTGGCTGTCACGGTGCGGAGCAGGGCTTTCGCGTACTCGACCAACCGCGAGGCGGTGGCGAAGAACGTGACCTGCCCCGTCGGCAACAACAGGCCGATGAGGATGGCCCCGGTTTGTACGGTAATGCGGCCGGCCAGCATCGCCAGGAACGCATCGACGCTGTACGTCTTCACCTGCTTGAGTGTGGCCCGGTCGATGAACCGCGGGCGGAACTGAAGCTCCGGCAAGTACCACCGGCACAGCAGCGCGAGGGCGACGTGTTCGACCAGCGTGACCGCCGTGTACACCACCGCCAGCGGGAACAGCCCGCCGAATTCGAGGACGGCGTACACCATGCCGCCGGTGCGAAGGGCCAGCGCCGCGAGCCGCACCACGCTCTTCGCCGCGTACTTCTCCAGCCCGTCGAGCACGCTCGGGAACACGCTCAGCGGCAGCCCGCCGGCCACGTTCGCCAGCATGAGCAGCAGGAAGGGCACCACGCCGGGGTCGCCGTCCGCCTTCTCGGTGAGGGTGCCGCTCATGCCCAGCAGCACCGGCACGCCGACGGCCATCGCCACACCGCCCGCGGCCACGAACAGCAGCAGGCACGACGACGACATCCGGTTCAGCCCGTCGGCGTCGGCGGCGGCCTTGCGCCCGGCAATGGCCCGCACCAGGCAGGCGGCCACGCCCATGTCCAGGAGCGTGAAGTAGGCGAGGACCGCCTCGGCCACGCACCACACGTCGTACCGCGGCTTGCCCAGGTGGGCGAGCAGGAACGGGGTGAGGAAGAACGCGACGGCGAGCGTGGCGGCGAACGCCAGCCAGTTGGTGGCGGCGCCGAGCAGGAATCGCAAGCGGGAACCGGCCAACGCGACGGCCTCCGTGCCGGACAGAAAGGGGATAGCGTAGCGGGCGGGCGGTGGCGCCCGCAAGCGGAAGTGCGGGGGCGGGTGCCCGGCTGGTGTGAGCCGATGGCACGGGTGGCCGACTCTCGCCGAGAGTCGGACCGGGGGCGACGCGAGTCCATCTCCCGTGGGTCGAGTGAACGCCTGACC
>JANNVG010001262.1:0-3663 GCA_031414395.1 Fimbriiglobus sp. | reverse complement strand
CCCCCGCGGGGGGTTAACCCCCCGTTCCCCGGGGGGGGGGGGCGCCCCCCCCCCCCCCCCCGGGGGGGCCCCCCCCCCGCTCCCGTGTCAGGCGATGCGAGCCGCCCCACCTCACCCGTCGGCCAGCCGCAGCAGTTCCCGCGTGCCGGCGGTCGGGCCGGACGGGTGGCCGAAGATGGCCGTGCCCGCGACGAACACGTTCGCCCCCGCCTTCGCCGCGTCGCCAATCGTCGTGCGGTCGATGCCGCCGTCCACTTCCAGCTCGCACTTCGGGTTCAGGCGCTCGATGGCGGCGCGTACCGTCCGAATGCGGGCGGTACTCGCCGGGATGTACGCCTGACCGCCGAAGCCGGGGAACACGGTCATGCACAGGGCCAGGTCGATGTCGGGCAGGAACGGCTCGATGCGGGCCGGGTCGAAGTCCGGGTTGAACGCCAGGCCCACCTTCTTGCCAAGCCCGCGGACGTGGCGAATCAACTCAATCGGGTCGGGCTGCACTTCCAGGTGAAAGATGATGGTGTCGGCCCCGGCCTTCACGAACCCGGCGACGAACAGGGCCGGGTCTTCGACCATCAGGTGCACTTCGAGCGGCAGCGGGGTGGCCGGGCGGAGGCCCTTCACCACCACCGCCCCCATGCTCAGGTTGGGCACGAAGTGGCCGTCCATCACGTCGATGTGAACGCGGTCGGCGCCGCCGGCGGCGGTGAGGGCCACCAGCTCCCCCAGGCGGCTGAAGTCGGCGGCGAGGATCGACGGGGCAATGGCGGGCATGGCGGTTGGGATTTCAGGGTGGGGAAGTATTCGGTTAGGATAGCGAGAGGATGCGGGAGTCGCACGACCCGTCTCTCGACCCGGCGTCGAGGACCTCCGATCAGACCGCCTCCGCGGGCGGTCCTGCGGAAGAACTGGCCCGCCGGTGAGCACCCGCCGGACGAGCGGCACTGCTTCTGTCGGGCGGCACCGGAGGCCACCCCTCATCCCACGGGAACTGCCATGACTCGCCCACGACTTGCCCGGCTGCGGTGCGAACGACTCGAGGACCGCACCACCCCGACGATCCTCGTCACCACTGCCGCCGACGTGGTGGACCCCAACGACGGGGTGGTGAGCCTCCGCGAAGCGATCACCGAAGCGAACGATCCCCCGGGTGGCCCGCTGGCGACACCGGCGCAAATCGAGTTCGCCCCGGAACTGGCCGGGGCGACGATCGAACTGTCCCAGGTGGGCGGCACCGCCGCCGGCCCGGCCGCGTTCGAGATCCGCCGAACGGTGCTGATCTACGGGAGCGGGCAGACGATCACCCGCGCCGCCGACGCCCCGCACTTCCGCCTCTTCAGCGTGTTCGGTAACAACAACAGCGTGTACTTCAGTGTGCATGACTTGGAACTGACGGGCGGGTACTCCGACGGGGACGGCGGGGCGGTCTACGCGCACGAAGCGGATATCGGGTTCTACTCCAGCGTGCTGGCCGGCAACTCGGCCGTCGGGTCCGGGGGGGCCATCTTCGCCGACGGCGGCGGACGGGTCCAAATCCAGGCGTCCACCCTCACCGGGAACACCGTCCGCCCGGACGCCAACGGGGTCAGCCGCGGCGGGGCCATCGCCATGGTCAGCAGCGCGGAGCAGTCGGGGGGGGCGATCTTCGACCACCTGTACGTGGGGTTCAGCACCCTGGTCGGGAACAACGCCGGCGAAGGCGCGCAGGTGTACGTCGATCTGCCCGATTGGAGTCCGATGTCGGCGGTGTCGGTGGAGAACTCGATCCTGTATTCCCCGCCGCCGGCCGACGGGACTGTCGCCGACCTGGTCGTCCTCCCCCTGACCAATCCGCACCATTGGGGCAGCCGGAATCTCATCGGAGTGACGAGCGGGTCGGAGTGGGACGTGGTGAGCACCGCCGACCCACTGCTCGGCCCGCTCCAGGACAACGGCGGGTACACCCGCACCATGCTCCCGCAACCGGGTAGCCCGGCCATCGACACCGGAGTCCCGCTGACCGTCACGTGGCCCAGTCTCGACCAGCGGGGGTACGTCCGCAGCGTCGGAACGGCCTTTGACATCGGTGCGGTCGAGTTCGGGGCGACCAGCCCCGTGCCCGTGATGCCTCCCCCCCCGGTGCCGCTGGTGCCGCCGAGCGACCCGTCCGGTGGCGGCTCCCCGCCGGTCGTCCCGTCCCCGCCGTCGCTGCCCACCGAGCCGAAAGACACCTCGCCGCCGCAACCCGCCACCGCGACCGGGGCGGCCGCCGGCCAGTTGCCGGAAGTGATCGTGTACGACTCGGCCGGCCACGAGTTGAAGCGGTTCCTGGCGTACGACCCCGTCTTCCTCGGCGGGGTGAACGTGGCCGTCGGGGACGTGACCGGGGACGGGGTGCCGGACGTCATCACCGGGGCGGGAGCGGGTGGCGGCCCGCACGTGAAGGTGTTTGATGGGGTCACGTTCGAGGTGTTCCGCGGCTTCTTCGCCTACGACCCCGTCTTCCTCGGCGGGGTGAGCGTGGCCGTCGGCGACATCACCGGCGACCGGCGGGCGGACGTCGTCACCGGGGCGGGGCCGGGCGGCGGCCCACATGTGAAGGCGTTCGACGCCCAGACCGGGGCGGAGGTGCGGAGCTTCTTCGCCTACGACGCGGCGTTCCGCGGCGGGGTGAGCGTGGCTGTGCAACCGGCCTTCGTCGGCTATTCATCAGAGGCCGCGCCGGCCGATCCGGCTCATTCGTTCGCCATCCAGACCGCCGGCCGCATCGTCACCGGGGCTGGGGCCGACGGGGGCCCGCATGTGAAGGTGTTCGACGCCACCACCCTGGTCGAGCGGCAGTCGTTCATGGCCTACGACTCGGCGTTCCGCGGCGGGGTGAACGTGGCGGTGTACGACCGGTGGGTCATCACCGGGGCGGGACCGGGGGGCGGGCCGCACGTCAAAGTGTTCGACGGTTCCACGCCGGGGCAACTGACCGAACAGGGCGTGTTCGCCGGGGCGGTCGGCGACTCCGGCGGGGTGCAGGTGGGGGCGTCTCGGGCTCGAGTGTTCACACTCACCCGCTCGCCTGACGGGACGGTCACGCCCCGGCGGTTCATCCTGAATTCCGGTCCGGCGGACGACGGGGGGGGGACGTCTTGGCTGACCCCGGACGCTCCGATCGCCGACGGTTTCGGGAACGTCGCCTCAATCGGAGAGACGGCTGACCAACTCGTCCTCTTTCCACCGGTCGCCTGACGAGGACGAGATGTGCTGACGAGCGAACCCGGCCGGAGTCGCCCGCCCGAGCGTGATTCCAGCCGAAGTTCGCTTGTCGCACCCGGCTCGAACAGCTACAAACACATTTTTCCCGAACGCCACCGCGCCGAGAGAAGTCATGGCCGAACGCATGTCCACTGCCACCCGCATGAACCGAGCGCGGGCGAATGGTAAACTGAGCCGCATTTCGAACGGCCACCTGAAACGGAAGGAGCGGGCCAACCGCGACAAGAAGATGGCCGAGCTGGTCAAGAAAGGTCCGTTCCCGTTCACCCCGGCGATTCAGAGTTGGGTGAGCGAGCAGATGGGCAAGCCGTTCACCCAGGTGACGGAAGCGGAAGCCAAAGAGTTGGCGAAGTAAGGAAAGGTGAACGGCGCGGCGTCAGTACGCCGGGAATTGATTTATAAACACCCGCCGACAGACGT
>JANNVG010001261.1:0-8379 GCA_031414395.1 Fimbriiglobus sp. | reverse complement strand
TCCATGCCACGCCCGCGGTTAGGTCCACGTCGTTCTTGAGTGAGCCGGCGTCGAACAGGGGCGCTTTTCGCAGGTCGGCGGGGGTGAGGAACGGGTCGGCCGTCACGAGGTCGGCCACCGACCCGCCGGACGCCACCAGTTCGAGGGTGAATTCGACGCTGATGCGGGTGCCGCGAATGACCGGCTTGCCGCCCAGGATGTCGGGGTCGGACACGATGCGGTCGAACATGGTCGGCCTCGATGGGGTGGCTCCCGTTCGCTTACCCGGCGTGCGGGGCGGCGGGAACCAGCGTCCGAGTGAACCGCAGGGTGCGGGTGTGCTTGGTGCGGTGGTGGGTGAGGGTGAACCCGTTGGCCGACAGTAACGGCACCATGCCGGCCACCTTCCGCCCCGGACAGATCGGTACGAACGCGAACAGCCGGTGCCGCTCGGCGAACGAGTCCAGTTCGTACCCCAACTCGTGCGACGTGCCCTCCCACCCGTCCGCCGGCAGCTTGGCCAGCCACTTCACCAGCAGCTCGCGGAACCGGCCTTCCGACATTTCACGGCGGTCGTCGATCACGGGCGTCCTCCGAGTGGGTGACAAAACAAAGTCTGTCGTGGACCTCGACTGTTCCCTGTGGGGTCGGTTCGCAGGACCGCCAGGAAGGACCCTCGAACGTCCGGCGGGGTGCGTTTCCCGTTTGCGCTCACCCCTTCGGCGGGTCGCCCGTTCCCGTCGGCACGGTGGTGGTGGCCAACGGCAGGCGAGCAACCACCTCCGACACCGCCACCCCGCGGAGGAAGGCGAGCGCCTTCACCGCCTGCATCAGCCGCCGCTCCGCGTGCGACAGGCACCGCTCCACCCGCCCCCGCTCCTTGCTCTCCGCCCGCCACCCGCACGCCTTCACGTCCAGCAGCCCCACCCTCAGCCAGTTGTTCACCACCCGCGTGATGGCCAGCTTCTCCAGCGCGGTCGCGTGCCCGCTGCCCAGGTCTTCGGCCAGTTGGTCGGCGTGGTGGTGGGTCGCCCGTGCCACCACCTGGTCCGTGCCGCACGCCTGCCCGACCAGCCAGCAGCGGGCGGCGTACACCGGGTTCCCCCACCGCCGCGTGTACTTCCGGTCGGTCAGGTACTTCCGCGCCTGCTCGAGCGCCGTCGCGTCCCCGGTCGCCGCCGCCCGCAGGACGGCTTGATCCTCCGGCGGGATGCCGTGCAACTCCGGGGTCATGAGCGGCGGCACGGCCGGCGGGGTGAGCGCCGCCAGGGTGCCCGCCGTCTCCTTCGACTTGTTGCCGGCCATCGCCTTCCCCCCTCGGTGCCACCGCCACTGCCGGCGGTGGCGGTACGCCCCGCACCGCCCGGCGAGCAGCGTGAACAGGTCGGCCATCGCGTCATCCACGGCCAGACACGCGGCGATGTCCAGGACGAAGCCGTCCGCGTCCTGGTGCTCGCCGAACCGTTTCAGCCGGCGAATCTGCCGGTCGCACGAGTCCAGTTCGGCCGCCGCCCGCCCGAGCCACCCGCCGCCGACGTGTTCGGTGAACACCCGCCCGCCGACCCGCCGCGAGCGGCGGTAGTAGCGGTGGTCGTTGATGTTCACCCACGCCATGATTCGTTCCCGTTAGACGACACCCGTTGCGGATGCCCCACTTCGCCCGCCGCGGCGGGTGAAGCGCCGGCGACAAAAGACCACATTCGCGCCGGTCGTCATCGCATTCGCAGGGCGGTTCGGGGTTGCGTCGGCTTTCGTCGGCTGTCGGCCTGCCACCACGCCCGCCGCTCATGTGGTGTCGCCCATCCGCTCGTAGCCGAGCGGCAGTTCGTCGTTCAGCCCGTGCGGATCGGCGGGCGGGGTCGGGACGGCGGTGTTCACCAGCGCCATCACGGCGGCCTTGATGTGCGCGGGCAAGGTGAGCCAGTTCTGCACCAGCCGGGCGAGGTCGGACAGATGGTCTGCCGGGTTTGTGCAACCGGGTGTGCAACGCGGGGCGGCGGCGTTCGGTCTTGCCTGAATTTCACGGGCAATTGCTCCGTCGCTCGGGGGACTCATAATCCCTTGGTTCTGGGTTCGAATCCCAGAGGCCCCACTGCCACTTCCCGGTACGACCGCTGCCTACGACACCGGTGGGTCGTCCGATTTCGGTACCTCTTTCCGCAGGACGTTCGGCACCGGCATGTCGGCGATGGCGTCCTCCAACTGGCTGGTCGGGGGATGACCTCGTCCCGCTTTCCCTTGTTGTCCGCCGCCCGTGTGACGAGCACGCCCCGTTCGTGGTCGATGTCCTCGCGGCGGATGGCCAGCAGTTCGTTGATGCGAAGCCCCGTCATGTCCGCCGTGACCACGATGGCCTTCCACCACTAGGGCGTGTGGACACGAGTTCACCGGCCGTCAATTGAGCATGACCATCAGGGACGCCACCCAGACGAAGCCGAGGAAGTTCTTGGCCTTCTTCTCGTACCGGGTGGCCACCCGGCGGAACGGCTTGACTTGCGCCCAGAACCGCTCGACCACGTTCCGCTCGCGGTCCAGGTGCGCATCGATCGCCCGTTGGTCCAGTCGGTTCGCCCGAGTCCGGGTCCGACGCGCTCGCCCCCGGCTCGCGGCTACTTGAGCGGTCGCACTACCAGGTTGCGGTACTCGACGGGCATGTAGCGGTGGGTGCGGAGGGCGATTCCGCCGGCGGTGCGGCCGAGGGCGGGCAGCTCGTTCCTCTTGGCGGCGTGGTCGGCCAGTGCCTCGTCGAACGTCACCCGCCCGTTCCACTCGACCGTCAGCCGGGCGGTGGTGTTCGTCACCTTCACGCTGTTCCACTTGCCGAGCGGGACGTTCTGAACGGGCGTCGTCGGCCCGCGGAGCTTGTACACCCCGCCGGCGGCGTGGCGCGGGTTGGCGTACAGTCGCTGCTCGTCCTTGGTGGTCGCCTCGTCCGGCCCCAGGTACAAGTTCACGTCCAACCCGCTCACCGCCCCGCCCTCCTCCGCCGCCCGCACGAGCACGCTGGTGTGGTCCCCCTTGTCCGGCCAGCGGAAGTCGAACGCCAGTGTGTACTCGGTGTAATCCACGTCGGTCAGCAGGTACTGGTCTCCGCCCGGCTTCGGCTGACCGACCAGCACCCCGTCTCTCACCGACCAGTGGTCGGTCTTGCCGTTCACCCCGTGCCACCCGCTCAGGCTGCGGCCGTCGAACAGGCGGACCGGCTTCGGGGCGGGTTCGCTCGGCGTGGTCGGCTTCACCTCGGCGGGCGTTGCCGGCGGCGTCGGCTCCGGGTCGATGATCGTGACGCTCGAGTAGAACATGTTGAGCACGAGCAGCACGATGAACACGACGGCGACGGCGAACCCGACCGCGACCAGCCACCACGGCAGCCACCGCCGGCGGGGGGACAGCACCGGCGTGCCGCCGGCGTTCGACGCGGTGTCCGTTCGCGGCGTCAGGAACACACCACTCTGCGACGCCACCTCCTGCAACACACTCGCCAGTTCCCACTCGACCACGCGGGCCGACTCCGGGCGGTCGTCCGGGTCCTTCTCCAGCAACCGCCGGGTGACGGCGGCGAGCGGCGGGGGGATCGTCGGGTTCAGTTCCTCGACGGGCGTGGGCGGGTCGGCGGACAGCAGCCGGTCGCGCCACTCGTTCACCGACCCGCCTTCGAACGGCGTGCGGCCGGTGGCCATGCGGTACAGCAGTACGCCGAGGCTGAACAGGTCGGTGCGGGCCGTCACCGCCGCCCCCCGCACCTGCTCCGGAGCCATGTACAACGGCGTGCCGACACTGGTGTTGCCGTCGTCGCCCAGGCGGGCGGTGTGGGCCAGCCCGAAGTCGATCAACTTGGCCCGCCCGTCGGCCGACGACACCACCACGTTGTCCGGCTTCACGTCGCGGTGGACCACCCCGGCGCGGTGGGCCGCCGCCAGCCCGCCGGCGATCTCGCGGGCGGTGTGCAGCAGTTGGAGCAGGGGAAGCGCGCCGTTCTTCAGGTGGGCTTCGAGCGTCTCTCCGGCCACCAACTCCATCACCAGGAAGGGCTGGCCGTCGTGCTGGCTGACGTGGTGAATGGTGACGACGTGCGGATTTGAAACGGCCGCCAGCGCGCGAGCTTCCCGCACGAACCGCTCGCGGGCGTCCGGGTCGGCGGCCCGCTCCGGTCGCATCACCTTGATCGCCACCGACCGCAGCAGCTCGGCGTCGAACGCCTCGTACACCTGGCCCATGCCGCCGCCGCCGACCACCCGCTCGATGCGATACCCGCCGAACATCATGCCGACGGTGAGGGGGACGAATGGCGATGTTGTGGAGTCGCCGACGGGTGTGCCGTCGGTCGGACTCAAGAGCGTGGCTGGTTCGGGGAAATTCATCTCGATCCTGAACATCCCACTTCAGTTCCTAGCCTAGTACACAAGAACCGGACAGTCTGCCCCAACTTCCGACACCACGAACCGGAGTCGCCGATGGTCCGCTACACCCTGCTCATCCGCTACACCGAGATCGGCATCTCGCAGATTCAGAACACCGTCACCCGCGCCGCCACGTTCCGCCAGACGGCGACCGCGATGGGCGTGACCGTCGATTCCCTCCTGTGGACGCTCGGCGAGTTCGACGGCGTCATTCAACTGTCGGCGGTGGAAGAGGCGAGCGTGGTCGCCCTCGTCACCGAGCTGGCCCGCCGCGGTTACGTCCGCACCCACCTGCTGCGGGCGTACACTGAGGACGAGTTCGCCGCCGTGCTGAGGCGGATGCCCTCCGCCCCCGTGGACCTCGACGCATGAGCCGCCATTGTTGGGTGCTGATGCTAGCGCTGCTGGCGGGGTGCGGTGGCCCTCCGCCACCCCCGCCCGTGCCTCCACCGACTGAGCCGACCGCCCTCGAAGCGGACGGGCTGCACAACCTCTTCCGCGTGTCCGATCGCATGTACAGCGGCAGCTCTCCCGACGGGGACACTGGGTTCGCATCGCTCGGCCGGCTCGGGGTGAAAACCGTCCTCTCGGTGGACGGTGCGAGGCCGGATGTCGCCGCCGCCGAGAAGCACGGACTCCGTTACGTTCACCTGCCGGTCGGGTACGACGGGATCCCTTCCGAGCGGGCGACCCAACTGGCGAAGGCGGTGCGAGACTTACCCGGCCCAGTGTACGTCCACTGCCATCACGGCAAACACCGCGGGCCGGCGGCGTGTGCGGCCATCCAACTGACACTCGACCCGACCTGGACACCCGCCAAGGCCGAACGCTGGTTGATTGTCGCGGGCACTGATCCCAAGTATAGCGGACTGGTCGGGATACCCCACACGCTTCGCCGGCCAACTGCCGCCGATTTGGACGGCACTTCTGCGGATTTCCCGACAGTGTCTAAAACCGCCGACTTAGTCCGCCTGATGGTGGAAGTGGATGAGCGATGGGCACATTTAAAGGCGGTGAAGACTGCGGGCTGGAAAACGCCGAACGAACACCCCGACCTCGACCCGCCGCACGAGGCGGTGCTCTTGACCGAACTGTACCGCGAAGCGGCACGCTCGGACGACTCGACCGCACGCGGCAAGGAGTTCGTGGCGTTGCTGGGCGAAGGCGAATCGGCCGCACGCGAGTTGGAAGCGGCGTTGCGTGCTGGCAATTCGAAGGACACAGCCACGGCGTTCAACCGTTCGCAAGCGGCGTGCGCGAAGTGCCACGAGAAGTACCGCGACCGGAAGTAGGTCTACAGGGACGAATCGAGGCCGACGTATTCGCGGGCGATGGCGGTCATGGCCGTGGCGACGGCGACGAACTCCCGTCGCAAGGGGTCATCCAACCCACCCACCATTTGGAGAGCGACAGGGTTCATCTTCACCCGTACTGCGTCCGGTTTGGGCACATCGCGGAACACTTTGAGATTTCCCGTCTCCTCATCGTACCCTTCGACGCGCGAGTACACTTCACCGCCCCACCGCTCCGGATCGAGCGTGACATAGGCCAAGTGACCGCTGATCCGATGGTGCTGATTGGTGAGCACGCCCGGACACTGAAGCGCGATCGGTTCATCTGTCGAGACCGCTCGCCACAACTCCTCATATGCGCCTTCAATCCGCACCCGACGGGCGAAGCCGCGGACGAACTCGAACTCAAGTGAGCGAAGGTAGTGATCAGCGCTCGACCCGATTATGTAGAAGAACTGCACCTGAAACATGCGGCCGCGTCGGACGTGTTCGATTCGTGTCGTGCCCTTGGGACGCCTCGCCCGAGTACGCCTGAGCAACCTCTTCCAGTTTCGATCCAGCCACATCCCTTCCGCAACGGAGATCCGCGACTTCGCCTTGCTCTTGCACCCCAACCGGATGAACTCGACCCGTGCGGCGTCGGCGTCGGTCGTGCCGTGCTCTTCCAGCCAGTCGGCGAACACCAGCCGCGGCAGGTCGTCGTCCGGGTTGGCCAGGATGGCCGACAAGAGGGCGAGGCGCGGGTTCATGGGCGAATCTCGTAGGGCGGGCCGCAGTCGAGCGGGAGCGAGACAAGCCCCGCCGCCAGACCACATGCATCAATACGAGCCGCGACCGCCAGGGAGCGGGGGTTACTCAAGACCCACATGCATCAATACGAGCCGCGACCGCCAAGGAGCGGGGGTTACTCAAGACCGCTCCCTGGCGGTCGCGGCTCGTCAGGCGGACAGACGGCGGGGCTTGCGGTCCTGACGGACCGACTTGGCCCGCCCTACCAATGCCGTAGCTCCCGACCCCCGATAGTTTACCCCCATGCCACACTACGACGCTGTCATCATCGGGGCCGGGCACAATGGCCTCGTCACCGCTGCCTATCTCGCCAGAGCCGGCAAGAAGGTGCTCGTCCTCGAACGCCGCGAGGTGATCGGCGGCTGTTGCGTCACGGAGGAGGTGTGGCCCGGCTTCAAGGTAAGCACGGCGGCGTATGTGAACAGCCTGCTGCGGCCGGAGATCATCAAAGACCTGGAGCTGAAGAAGCACGGGTTCGAGATGATCCCACGCAGCCCGAGCAGCTTCACCCCGCTGCCGGACGGCCGGTCGTTGCTCATGGGGCCGGACAAGGAGTTGACGCACCGCGAGATCGCCAAGTTCAGCAAGCACGACGCCGACAACTACCCCAAGTACGAGGCCATGCTGACGCAAGTCGCCGACTTCCTCGAACCGCTGCTGACGCAAACCCCGCCCGACCCGTGGGGCGGCCTCGGCGACATGTGGAGCCTCGGCCAACTCGGGATGAAGTTCCGCAAGCTCGGCCGCACCGTCGGCACCGAGGCGATTGAAATTCTCACCGGGGCGGCCACGCCGATCCTCGACCGCTGGTTCGAGTCGGACGTGTTGAAGGCGACCATCGCCACCGATGCCGTCATCGGCGCGTTCGCCCCGCCGAGTCACCCCGGCACGGCATACGTGTTGTTCCACCACGTGATGGGCGAGTGCAACGGCGTGCGGGGCGTGTGGGGGTATGTGAAGGGCGGCATGGGCATGATCTCGCAGAGCATCGCGTCCGCGGCGAAGAGTCGTGGCGTTGAGATCCGCACCAACGCGCCAGTCGCCCGCATCAACGTGAAGAACGGCACTGTCAGCGGGGTGTCACTGGCCGACGGCACCGAGTTCACCGCGAACATGGTGGCATCCTGTGCCGACGCGAACGTCACCTTCCTCAAGTTGACGGACACCGCCGAGTTGCCTCCCGAGTTCGTGTCCGCCATCAAGCGGATCGATTACTCCTCCGCGACCGTGAAGATCAACGTCGCCCTCTCGGAACCGCCGCGATTCAAGGCGTTGCCCACGGCCGGCGTGGGAGTACACCACCACGGCACCATGCACATCTGCCCGAGCATGGAGTACATCGAACGGGCCTACGACGACGCCAAGTACGGCAAGCCGGCCACGAACCCGATGCTCGAATGCACGATGGCGACGGCACTGGATTCGTCGCTCGCCCCACCGGGCCAGCACATCCTGAGCATGTTCGTGCAGTACGCCCCGTACCACCTGAAGGGCACCACCTGGGACGCGGAGAAGGACAAGTTCGCCGACCGCTGCTTCGACATCCTGAACGAGTACGCCCCGAACTTCAAAGCGAGCGTGCTGCACCGGCAGGTGATCCCGCCGCCGGAGATGGAGCGGCTGTGGGGCATCACCGGCGGGAACATCATGCAGGGGAGCATGAGCCTGGGCAGCATGTTCAGCCTGCGGCCGGCGGCGGGGTTCGCCAACTACCGCACGCCCATCCGCGGGCTGTTCCTGTGCGGGGCGGCGGCCCACCCCGGCGGCGGGGTGATGGGTGCGGCCGGCCTGAACGCGGCACGGGTCATGTTGAAAGGCGGGTGAGGAAGATTCTTCACCGCCGAGGGCACAAGAGGGCACATGAGAGAAGGAGAGGTTAGAATGTAGTCTGCTCCCCTGCCTTCCTCTCGTTCCCTCTT
>JANNVG010001260.1:0-7149 GCA_031414395.1 Fimbriiglobus sp. | reverse complement strand
CCAAAAACTTAACGTGCGTGGCCTTAAAAACCCCGCCCCCCCTTCTCCGGGGCGCGCGGGCCCCCCCCCCCCCCCCCACCGGGGGGGGGCCCCCCCGCGCTCCCGGCCGACCATACAACAATGGAACGGCGGGCGCACGAGCGCCCGCCGTTTCCTTTTCCCCCCCCCGGAACGATCCGATGCGGCGGCTGGTCTTGCGGCTGTGGGACGACTGGTTCGGCCGAGAAATTGCCGAGGTGGAGGCGACTGCCGAAGCATTCCGCACGTCGCCGGCGGGGAAGGGGGCGGACTGGAAAACGGTCTGGGTGCTGGTGGTGGCGGCGGTGGCGCTCACGGGTCAGCGGTTCTGGCAAGCCTACGTGCCCGTCACCATGATCGGTGCAGAGTCCGGCCTGACGTGGGAGTTCTCGTCGCTGCTCGCGTTCGCCTTCGGGTGCGTGTTCTGGTACTGCGTGCCGGCGGTGTTGCTCATCAAGTTCGTGTTCCGCGAGAACGTGACCGACTACGGCGTGAAGCTGCGGGGCTGGAGCAGCGGGTGGAAGATCTACCTGGTGTTCGTGGCGGTGATGGTGCCACTGGTGTTCGTGTTCTCGGCGGAGCCGACGTTCCAGCAGATCTACCCGTTCTACAGCGGCTGGACGCCGGAGGGCGACGGGTGGGGGCGGCTGCTGGCGTGGGAAGCCGCTTACGCCATCCAGTTCGTCGCGCTCGAGTTCTTCTTCCGGGGCTTCCTGGTCCACGGGCTGAAGCACCGGTTCGGCGTGTACTCCGTGTTCGTCATGACCGTGCCGTACTGCATGATCCACTTCGGCAAAGCGCTACCCGAGTGTGCGGCCAGCATCGTCGCCGGCGTGGCGCTGGGGCTGATGAGCTTGAAGACCCGCAGCGTGTGGCTCGGGGCGGTGTTGCACATCTCCGTCGCGTGGGGGATGGACGCCTGCTCGCTGTGGCGGAAGGGACTGCTCGGCTCGTATTGTGGACGGCACGCACCGCGAGCGGGTTCCTAAGCCCGCTCGCGGAGCGAGCAGACCACATTCATCACTTCTTCTCGTCCGTCGGCTTGCTCGTGTGCCGGCGGTACGCCTGCTCCTTCGCCCGCTTCTTGAACTTGTCCACCGCGCCCTCTTCCAGGTCTTCGTCGATCAACTGCTGCTCGCAGATGGTCTCCTCGATCATCGGCGACGCCGGGGCCGCTTGCAACATCCGCATGTTCGACACGTTGTACACCCGCGCCGCCGCCAAGTCGCCCGCCTCCACCGCCTTCGCCGCCTCCTGCTTCTGCTTCGCCACCACCAGCAGCAGCACCTGCTCCTTCACCTCGGCGTTCTCGGCCAGCCCGTCCCACACGCTCCCCGCCACCGCCGGCAGCACCAGCCGGGCCTCGGCACTCTGGCGGATGTCGTCCTTCGGGGCGTGCCAGTCGAGGCGGAAGTGCAACAGGTCGAGTTCGCCGCTCACGGCCGGCACGTTCAGCCGCACCACCACCCGCACGGGCACGCCGGCGATCAGGTTGGGCAGCCGCAACCGGCCGTCGGGCGTCTTGGAGCACTCGGTCAGCACGTCGGCCACCGTCACCCCGGCCCGCGGTTCGAGCGCCAGGGTCACGTCCACGCCGGCGGTGGCGCTCAGCCCTTGCAGCTCGGTGCGGAAGATGCCGGGCAACTGGGCCGGGCTTTCGACGTAGTAGTAGTTGCCGTCGCCCGCCCGCGCGACCGCCTCCATCAGGTTCTCGTTGTAGTCGTCGCCCACGCCCAGCGTGCTGGTGCTCACCCCGGCCATGGCGACCGTGTGGACCTCGGTGGCGATCACGTCCGGCCGCGCCTCGCCCACGTTGGCCAGCCCGTCCGACAGCAGCAGCACGCGGTTCACGCCCTCGGCCTGACGGTGCGCCTGGATCTGCCGTGCCCCCTCTTGCCAGCCGCCGTGCAGGGCGGTGCTCCCGCGCGGGTGAATGGTGTTGATCTTCCGAACGATTGCTTCGGCGTCGGCGGCCGGGGCGTTGTCCACCACCACTTCGATCTTGTCGTCGAAGGCGATCACGCTCACGCGGTCGGTCGGCTTCAGCTCGCGGACGGCGAAGACGGCGGCCTCACGGGCGAACGTCATCTTGTTCCGCTCGCCCATGGAGCCGGAGCGGTCGAGGACGAGGGCCAGGTTGAGCGGCGGGCGGGCGGTGGAGGTGTCGGCCGGAGGTGGGGTGACGGTGAGCAGCACGTCGAGGGTGGTCGGCAGGTCGGAGCGGACGGCGGGGCGATGGGGGGTGACGGTCAGTTTGGGGTGGGTCATGGGCAGGCCTCCGAGGGGGAAGGGGACTGGGGAAAGGACCGCGGGCACCGGGCGAGGTTCAAGGAGAGCAGAGCAAGTTCGACAGGAGGGACGCGGATGAAGAGGATCAAAGCCAGGATGGGGAGGATCGGAATGAAACTTTGTTCTGATCCTCTGCATCCCTGCCTTCATCCGCTTCATCCGCGTCCCTCCTGTTGAGTTCGCCACTCACCCCGTCATCAGCCGCAGTCGCAACAAATTCAGGGCCAGTTTCGCCGTGCGGTTCTGCACCTCCGCCCGCGTGCCCAGCCAACTGTACCGCTGCACGTCGCACCCGCCGGCGAACGCCACCGCCGCGAACACCGTGCCCGCCGGCGTGCCGTCGTCGCCCCCGCCCGGCCCGGCGTACCCGGTGGTGGCCACGCCGAAGTCGGCCCCGAACTTCGCCCGTACCCCTTCGGCCATCTCCCGTGCCACGGGTTCGCTCACCGCCGTATGACATTCAATCAATTCCGCCGGCACGCCGAGTTCCCGCACCTTCACTTCACTCGTATACGCCACCACCCCGCCGAGCAGCCGCCGACTCGCCCCCGGCACCAGGGCGAGCATGTGGGCGGCGCTGCCGGCCGTGATACTCTCGGCGAACGCGACCGACTTCCCCTGGGCATCGAGCAGCCCGAACACCGCGTCTTGCAGCTCCTCGCCGTCCACGCCGAACACCAGTTCGGCGAGCCGTTCGCGGATTGTACGCTCGACCGGCACGAACAGGGCGTTCGCCGCGTCTTTCGTGTCCGCCCGTGCCATGATGCGGAGCGAAATGACCGCCCCGCTCGCCGTGATGCCCACCTCCGGCACCGCCCCGCGGCGGGTGACATCGCCGAGCAGATGTTCCACTTGGCTCTCCCCGCCACCGAACGTGTTGATCTTGCGTTCCAGGCACACCCCGCCGCCCATTCCCATCGCGGCCAGCCGCGGCAGCACCTGCTCGTCGAACATCTTGTACATCTCGGACGGCACGCCGGGCATGGCGACCACCACCGCGTTGCCGACCGTCATCCAGATGCCGGGGGCGGTGCCGGCGGGGTTCGGCAGCGGTTCGCTACCAACGGGGAAGAGGGCCTGCACGTTGTTGCGTGCGGGCATCGGCCGGTTCCGCTTGGCGAACAGCCCGCGGATGAAATCGAGGCTGGGGGTGTGCTCAACGAGTTCGACTCCGGCGACGGTGGCCAGCACCTCGCGGGTCAGGTCGTCGAGGGTCGGCCCCAGCCCGCCGGTGGCGATGACGACCTGCGAGCGGGCGACGGCCGTCCGGAAAACGGTGAGATTGTCTGCAAGATTGTCCGAAACCGTGACGTAGAATCGTACAGGGATTCCCGCGGCGGCTAACCGCCGGCTGATCCACTGGCTGTTGGTGTCCAGGTTCTGCCCGGACGTGATCTCGGTGCCGATGGCGATGATTTCCGCGCTCATGCTCGAAGTGTAGGCATCTGAGGGCGTCTGAGCAGCGTATGAGAAATGGCGCGAGCCTCTTGCGGACCCTGTGGCGAGCGGTTAATCTCCGCACACTGCCTTCGATCAGGACATTTCATGAATCGTCGAGTTCGCCCTCTGTCCCTCCTCGCGGCCGTCTGCGTTCTACCATTCCTGGCCGGGTGCGGCGGCGGGTGCGACCTGAAAGCGACCGCCAAGTGATCGGCTGTCACGGGCCTTCGGCCCTTCAGCATACTTTCCCTCCATCCATGTCCTGTCCGGAGTCCGTCGATGCGAAACGTTCGCTCTCGTTCCGGGTTCACGCTGATCGAGTTGCTGGTGGTCATCGCGATCATCGCCATCCTCATCGGCCTGCTCCTCCCGGCCGTCCAAAAGGTCCGCGAAGCCGCCGCCCGCATGAGCTGTAGCAACAACCTGAAGCAACTCGGCATCGCCCTGCACTCGTACCACGACGCCAACCAGTACCTGCCGCCGGGCTGCGCCAACGACGTGGCCCCGTTCGGCAACGGCGGCAACGGTTGGGGGTCGTCGTGGAAGGTGTACATCCTGCCGTACATCGAGCAGGACAACATCTTCAAGCTGTGGCAGTTCAACAACAACAGCGGGTATGTTAACGGTACCAACATGGCGCTCGTCAACCGCATCACCATCAAACCGTACCGCTGCCCGTCCTCGCCCATCCCGGAGTTCTATACGTCGTCTAACAACAACGGCTCGATCCAGATGATGACCTCGTACACCGGGGTGGCGGGCACCACCCTGGACACCCCGCAGGCGGCCAACTTCTGCTGCAACGGGTCCGGGAACATCAACGGGGGTGGTGGCACCCTGTTCGCCAACGGCCGGGTGACCCTGGTGGGCATCACCGACGGGACCAGCAACACGATTATGGTGGGCGAGCAGAGTGACCACCTCCGCGACGCGGCGAACCAGCCGATCCCGGGCCCGTACACCGCCATTACCAGTCAGGGGCCGCACGGGTGGACGATGGGGATTGGTAGTGGTGTCAGCGGTGCGGCACCGGAGCGGATGTTCAACACCAGCACGGTGCGGTGGCAGATCAACCAGCGCGGGCTGGGGAACTCGGCGGCGAACGGCACCAACGACAACACCGGGGCGAACATCCCGTTCTCGTCCGGGCACACCGGCGGGGCGATGATGCTGTGGGGCGACGGCGGCGTGCGGTTCGTGACCAGCTCGACGCCACTCGCGCTCCTCCAGGCACTCAGCACCCGCGCCGGTGGCGAGACCGCGTCCCTCAACTAACACCCTCCCGAGGTTCGCTCATGCCCCGTCAGTTCGTGTCGGCCGTGTTCCTGATCTCCCTCACCCTCCTCGTCGGGTGTGGGGGGGGCGGCGACCCCGCGAAAACCCCGACCGCCGCGGTGAAGGGGAAGGTGACGCTCGACGGAACCCCCTTGCCGAAAGGGAAGATCGTGTTCGATTCCACCGAAGCCGGCAAGCCGGCGAGTGAGATCGAGGTGAAGAACGGCACCTACGAAGGGACCGCCGCCGTGGGTTCGAGGACCGTTCGCATCCTGGCCATGCGGCCCGCCAAGCCGCCGGCGGGCATGAGCGGTCCGGGGTACGACAACATGGAAGAGAACTACCTGCCGGCCAAGTACAACACGGCGTCGAAGGATGTCCGCGAGGTGAAAGCCGGCGGCCCGAACGAGTTCGACTTCACGGTCACGTCGAAGTAGCGTGCGAAGCAGCCACCCGCCGCCCCCGTGGACCGTCCCACGCGGGCGGCGTCGTTTTTTCCACCTCGGGCTGCTTGCACGCCATGCGTGCGTGCCGGTACACTCTGGCGTCGAAACCCCGAACGCCCACCCCAGTGACGATGCCATGAGTCAGGCTAGCGAACATCACCGACCGCCCTGCCCATCCGAGCGGGTGATGTTCCCATCCCAGATCCGATGGGCTGGACTCGTGTGGCTCCTCGTCGCGCTCCTCCAACTGACCGGGACTGGATTTGCCATTGCTGCGCTCAACGGCGCCGCGGTCGGGTTTGACCCCAACGGTCCGTACTCCGGACCCAAGTACGACGCGCGTGGTCGCCCCCGCCAATCCGCGGAGGCCGCCGAAGCCGCCCCGGTACTGATCGGCGGGTCGTGCTTCGCCGTCCTGACCATCCTGGCGTTCTGCGTGACCGGCTTTCAAGCCTTGAGTGGGCAGTCGTCGAGCTTCTCCGGCGCGGGGCTGGGGTCGATTTTCCTCGGCACGCTCTACGGCATGGGGGCCATCGCACAGTTGACGCAGCGGGCGCCGGAAGTGCTCGCGATCCTGTCCGCCTTCTCCGCGCTCGGGGCGATCGGCGGTGGTGTTTTCGCACTGAAAGGGTCACGCCAGTTCGTCAAGTGGAGGAGGTGGCACAAGGAGCGTGAGGAGCAACCCCGGACGAACAAGTCCCGGCAGGCGGACGACATCGTGCCACTCGACCTCGCAGAAAGCGCAAAGGACACACCGAACCGACAACCCAAGAAGGGTAACGATTAGACGCCGAACCGCTCCGACCACAGGCCATACCTTCTGCACAGGTGGGTGACGCCCATCCCGGCGTTGGCGTAAAACGGCTCGGTACTCGGCAGCAGTTTCCCATCGGCGAAGTCGGCCATGTACCGCTTCACGGGCATCACCGGAGAACCCGTAACGGCCATGATCTCCTTCGGCGCGTAGCCGGCCGCGATGAGCGGCAACACCATGTGCAGCTTGCCCTTCGCGGTTCGTTTCGGGTCTGTCAGGAAGCGATAACTGCGGAACAGAAAGTCGAACGCCGGGTCGTTCTCCTGGAACTTGAACCCCCTCAACGTCAGACCCACGCGAGGGCTCGTCAGCACCGGGCGGGGTTCCACCTCCGGCAGTGCCAGCAGTTGAAGCGGCAACCCGTCCGCCCACGCCAGCCGTTCGGCGATGACCACGTCCAGCGACTTCACACCCGGCTGTCCGGTCAATTTCAGGATGTGATCGACCGTGAGCGACGGGCCGTCGATGACGCTGCCGTCGGGCAACTCCACCCCGCGGATGAGCATCCCGCCGAAGGCGTTCGACTCTCGATTCCCGAAGGCCAAATCCAGCCCCTTGAAGCTGCCCCCGCGGTGCGTGTCGCCGGTACGGTGGAAGTACCACCGGCCGGGGGTCAGTTGCACCGGGTCGCGGTGGGCGAACGGGTCTTCGTGCCCCGGCCCGTGGTAGTACGCCTCCACTTCGATGATGCGGAGCGGTACGCCGTTGGCCACCACGCGACAGCCGTTCAACAACTGGTGTGCGATGCGGTGGAACCAGCCCGCGAAGTCGGCGTCGGCGGGGCGGGCGAGGAGCGCGGGCCAGTCGAACATACGGCGAACGGCGCGACGTGAGTCCGCCGGTGTGGGTCAGAAGGAACCGGCGGAC
>JANNVG010001259.1:0-5989 GCA_031414395.1 Fimbriiglobus sp. | reverse complement strand
GGCGGGTGGCCGTCTCCCTGCTCAAGCGGGCGACGACCAAGGGGAGTATGCAGACCCGCCGCCTGATGGCCGCCTGGGACGACGACTTCCTGCTCCAGGTACTGAACGGAATGCCAGAGGCTCATAGTGCGTAAGCCCTAGAGCCGTTCCAGAGTTCAAAACCATCGGGGGCGTCAACTACATTTGCTTTGACCCGTGGAAGTTCACAGACCGGGTACTCTCACAGTTTCGAGCCGACCACGACCTCATCACTGCTTCAGAGAGTTTCCCGTTGGCGAGCATTTTCGCGCTGCCGGCCGAGATTATCCCGGGTGTTTGACGGGAGTGGCAGCGCCCGCGCCGTCCCAGGAACTCCCCCCGTGAGTGACGGCGGGTGAACCCTTCGGCCCCTGCTTTCGCAGGGGATTTTTCGTTTCCGGGCAGGCGGTGACACCGGGCTGTCAGTGAGCGGCGGCGGGTCGGGCGGGACTGACCCCAGCGGAGCAACCAACCAGATATTCCCGTCTGTCACCTGTTACTGACCTTCATGAACGGAATGCCAGCAGACGGGTGCAACCACACCCAGGCCGAAGGCCTGAGAGTGTTCAGCCCAGGGCAACGCCCTGGGAACGGATTCCCCACCCGGAATCCACCCTGAAAGGGTGGTACAACGGAGTCGCAGGCTTTCAGCCTGCGGGCGGTTGGTGGTGGCCAACCCAGGGCGTTGCCCTGGGCTGAACTCTCTCAGGCCTTCGGCCTGGACGGTGGTCCGACTGGCATTCCGTTCCTGAAGGTCAATAACAGTCTCTGGCATTGCCCACCTGACGGTCAGTAGCCCGACTTGTTAGGCCCTCACCCCGACTCCCTCGGTGACGCTCACACCGGGCTGTCACTCGCCGCCACCGCTGTCTTCGTCACCTCGAACCCCCAGTTCCTTCGCCCGCCGCCGCAACTGCCGCACGGCGGGAGGACATCGGGGCCACCCCGAGTGTGAACCCGTCGGGTGGTTGTCACCCAGGCGGCTCACGCCGCCGGTTCACCAGCCACACCGGCGGACTCACGTCGCGCCATTCGCCTCCGGATCGAATCTTGCCCCGCACGAGCGGGCGTGCCCTAAGCTTCGGACAGTGCGGCCCGAATCCGTCGGCGAACCCACCGCCGGCGAGCAAGACGAGCGGCGGGGGAGGCGTATCTCCGGTGGGCGGGGCGGGCGGACGATCCGCGAGTCTGGGCGGAACTCCGTCACTTTCCACGCGGCGGCGACCGATGACATACAATGTCCCACACGAACTGACTTCTCGCTCCACATGGCCCGGGGTGCCGGCGGTGCCTGCCACGCACAAAATCCGGTTCGCCAGCCAGACCGATGTGGGCATCAAGCGAAGCCACAACCAGGACGCTTGCGCCACCCAACCGGCGGCCGACGAACGACACTTCGCGGCCGTCGGGCACGTGTTCGTCGTGGCCGACGGCATGGGCGGGCACGCCGTCGGCGAGAAGGCCAGCGCCAAAGCCGTGCGGGATGTCCCGCTCATTTTCCGCAAGCACGTCGTCACCGAGGGGGCGGAAGCGGCCGTCCGCCGGGCGTTCGAGGAGACGAACGCCGGCATCTACGACATTGGCGCCAACAACCCGGAATTCAAAGGCCTGGGCACCACCTGCGTGGCCCTGTTCCTGCGGCCGGAAGGGGCGTGGGTCGGGCACGTCGGCGACAGCCGCGTGTACCGCGTCCGCGGCGACAAGGTGGAGCAGCTCACCTTCGACCACTCGTGGGTGTGGGAGATCGCCCGCCGCCAGGGCCTCGACCCGGACGAACTCGGCGACTTCAAGCGCAACGTCATCATCCGCTCGCTCGGCCCGGAGGCGGACGTCGAGCCGGACGTGGAAGGGCCGTACCCGCTCGAACCGGGCGACTCCTTCCTGCTGTGCAGCGACGGCCTGACCAACCACGTGCGGCCCGACGAACTGGGTGCGGTGGTGGCCGTCATGCCGCCGGCCGAGGCGTGCGCCTTCCTGATCGAGTTGGCGAACCTGCGGGGCGGCTCCGACAACATCACCTGCCTGATCGTGCAGGTGCCCCGCGGCGACGGCAACACGGGCGACGAGATCGCCCCCGTGGCCAAGGCCGGGGTGGGCACGCGGCTGGTGCGGTGGTGGGCGAAGACGGTGTCGTGGCCGATCACCCTGCTGGTGCTGGGCGGCGCGCTCGTGGCCCTGTCGGTGTGGATGAAACTGGAAGACCTGCCCGCCGCGCTGTGGGCGGTGGCGTTCGGGCTGGCGGCCATGTGTACGCTCGGCGGGCTGGGGCTGCTGGCGGTGCAGTTCCGCAAACGGGGGGACGAGAAGGGCGGGGCGTCGGCGTCCGACCGCGAGTTGCACGTGTACAAGACGCACCCGATCGACCTGAGCCAAACACTGGTGCAGCGGTTCGCCGAGGAGGAGCTGGCGGCGAAGAAGGCCCTGGACGAGCGGCAACTGACGGTGGACGCGGCGGCGGTGCAGAAGTGGGCGGACCTGGCCGCGGCGAAGGCGAAGGCGGGCGAGTGGGGGCCGACCCTGCGGGCGCGATGCCAGGCGCTGCAACTGCTGGCCGTGGTGCTGAACAAGAACCAGAACAAGAACGAGGAGTTCAAGCCGAACTGGACGACACCGCACAGGGCACTCGGCGGGTGAATGTCGCTGCCCGCTCCGCGGGCGGTCTGGGTTCCGCCGGAATGTCGCCGCCACGCTCCGCGGGGCGGTGTCCTCACTCCTTGGCCAACGCCTCCCGCACCCGCGTCAACGCTCGGCGTGCATTGACTGCGTCTTGGGTCATTCCGACCGCCGTGAACCCGCGCGCGGCGTTGGCGAAGCACTCCGCGGCCCGACTCAGGTTTGCGGTCGCGTCATCGACTGAAGCTAACTCTTCCCAAGCCAGTGCGAAATTAGATTGTGTCATCGCCCACTGCTGCGGGAAGGCGGCTTCGGTGTACACCCGCAAGGCGGCCGTGTAGCAGGCGATGGCCGCCCGCACGTTCGCCCCCCGGTCCCCGTCCGGCCGGTCGGCGTGGGCTAAACCCAGGTTGTTCTGGGTCATCGCCCACTGCTGCGGGAAGGCGGCTTGGGTGGACACCCGCAAGGCCGCGGTGTAGTAGGCGATGGCCGCCCGCACATTCGCCCCCCGGTCCCCGTCCGGCCGGTCGGCGTGGACTAACCCCAGGTTGTTCTGGATCGTCGCCCACCGTTGCGGGAAGGCGGCTTCGGTGTACACGGTCAGGGCGGCGGTGTAGCAGGCGATGGCTTCCAGCAGGTTGGCCCCGCGGTCCCCGTCCGGTAGGTTGGCGTGGTCGTTCCCCAGGTTGTTCTGGGTCATCGCCCACTGCTGCGGGAAGGCGGCTTGGGTGGACACCCGCAAGGCCGCGGTGAAGCAGGCGATGGCCACCCGCAGGTTCGCCCCGCGGTCCCCGTCCGGTAGGTTGGCGTGGGCGATGCCCAGGTTGTTCTGGGTCGTAGCCCATTCCTGCGGTGAAGCGGTTTCGGTGAACACCCGCAGGGCGGCGGTGTAGCAGGCGATGGCCTGCCGCACGTTTGCCCCCCGCTCCCCGAGGGATGCACGCCCCCACTCACTCCCCAGATCACTGAGGAAGCCGGCCTCATCTGCCGTCGGCGGGTCCGCCGTGGTGAGGCCGGTCGGTTCCCACCAGTCGATCAGGGCGAAATGCCCGAACATGTCGAGTTGCCGGCGTCGTTCCATGCATCGCGTCTTCCACTCTTTTGCCGCCGCCTTCGCCTCCAGTTGGTAGCGGTGGAACCACGCCAGCCCCGCGAACTCGTCGGTGTCGGAGATCGCCCGCGTCTGCCAGTAGGTTCGCCATTCGGAATGCTTCGTCGTCGAATCGGGGTCGGTGTCGAGGAGCGCTTCCCGCATCCGGCTGTGGAACACGAACCAGCCGGGCCGGTCCTCCACCGGGTCGATGAAACTGTACCGCCGCAGGATGTTCCACGCGGCGTCCTGATCGACCGAGCGGTGTTCGCTGAACATCCGCCGGGCGGCCGGCTCGTCGAACCGCGGAGGCAGGGCCAAGGCCCGCACCCACAGCTCGTGGGCGTCGGACGCGAGCGACTTGAGGAACCGCTGGGCCAGGGCGGTGCGGTCGTTCGGTGCCATGTCGAAGGTGGCCGGGTCCACGGGGCGGTTAAGCCGCTTCTCGTTGTCGATGGTGTCGGCACACAGGCCGAGGCAGAACGGGTGGTAGCCGCGCTCGCCCTCCTCCGGTTCCGATTCCGTGTCGAGCGACACGGCCAGCACCGCCCGTTGCAACGGCTCGTCGCTGATGCCGCACTTGTTCAGGAAGTCGGTCGCGTCCCCGCGTGACAACCCGCCGACGAGGTGCTGTTCCAGACAGGCCGGGTTCGCCCGGTAGTCGTCCTCCTGCTCGCCCCAGCGGAGGAAGTCTCGCCCGGCGGACACGACGAGCACCGGCGAGTTCGGGTAGTGCAGCTCCCGCACCCACCGCTCCCGCTCGTGGATGCCGTCGGCCGTGCGGCTGGCCCCGCGGCGGAGGTGCTCGAACGTGTCGAGGAAGATGACCGCCTTCGGCATGAACCCGCGGCGGTCGTCCTTGATCGATTCCGGGTACGGGGCCTTGATCAGGTCGCCGACGAACCGCTTCGTCAGTTCCGGCAGGATCTGGTCCGGCGTCATCCGCTTCAGGTCTTCGTACTCCTTCTGCCCGGCCAGTTCGTGCAAGTAGCGGCCGATTGGAGTGTCGGCGAACTTCTTGCCCAGCCACTTCACCCCCTTGCCGAGCAGTGGCACACCGGCCGCGGCGTCGATCAGGTCCACCACCAGATCGGCCGGGCCGCCGAGCTTCCACGCCGGGTTGTCCTTCGTGAACCCGATGTGCTTCCAGTACCACGCCAGGGTGAGGTCGAACCGCGGCATGTCGTAGGCCGACAGTTGTCCGCGGAGGGAGGCGAGCGCCTGCACCGCCACGCCGACGGTGGTGGAGAGTTGTTCGAGGTCCACGAACCCGTTCGGCAGTCCGGCGGCGGTGGCGTTGTCCTGGAGCTTCTTGAGCGTCCACGTTTTACCGATCCCGCCGACGCCGTAGAAGTGCAGGATGGGGAGCGGAACGCCCCGCAGGGTGGTGAGCAGTCGCTCAAACGCCGCTTGCTCCTTCACCCGGTTGGTGAAGTTGGCGAGGCGTTCGCTCGGCGAGAGCAGCGGAGCGTCCGCGTCGAGTGGGGCGAAGGTCATGGGCGACTCACGAACGGCAGTTGGTGCGATTATACGCGACGGAGTGGGTCGGACGGATTGGTTTTCGCCGGCCGTCGCCGCGGTCGAATTCGCCGTAAGTGCTTGGCGGGCATGGATGCTTCCACGATTCGGGAATGGTTCCACGGATGGGTGGGGGGGCTTTGCCTAAGCCAACCCCTTGCGCCGCATTGGTTTTGACAGACAGCGGTTGATTTTGTCAGACGGGACGCGCAGACGGCAGGGCGAAGGTTTGGTAGCCTTCCGGGAACTCCGGAGGGTGTGCGATGGCCGACGATAAGAAGATGACTCAGTGCGAGATGGACATGGTGAAGGGGTTCATGACGGCGCTGACGCTTGTGGAGTCGCTGGTCCAGGTGGACCGGGCTGCGGTCTTCAAGAAGGCAGAGGGCGTTATGAGCGGGGAAGATCGACTGGTGGACAGTCCGGCAGAAGAGGCGGACAAGTACCAGAAGTGGGTGGACGACTTGTCGGCCGACGAGCGGAAGAAGTTCATCGGCAACATGCACGCCAACCGCACGCTCATCGAAACGCACAGGGCCGCTTGTGCCGCGTTCGTGAAGTGGAGCGACATCATACTCGGGGGGTCGTGATTTCCTTCTCCCGAAATCGCTGTCGGAGGTGTTGCACGAACTCGGGATCGTTCCGATACCAGTGGTCGAACATGGCCTTCAGTACCGATTCGTCCGAAGGCTCATGTTCGGCGGAAGGCGACGGCGGCAGTTGGGGGGCGGCATCTTCGGTCACGGCGGC
>JANNVG010001258.1:0-7980 GCA_031414395.1 Fimbriiglobus sp. | reverse complement strand
GGGGGGCCGTCCCCCCCCCACTTTCGGCCGGCCCAAAAGGCACACCCCCCCCCCCCGGGGGGCCCGCGGCCCGACAGGTGCCGCGTTACCGCCACTTCTTCCCGCGGCCACGACCGTTGCCGTTCGAGTAGATGACCGGGGTGGTCACGCTGCTGCCGAAGCTGTTGCCGAACGACGACCCACTGTACGGGTAAGAGTTGTACCCGCTGTTCAGGATCACGTTCCCGTTCGAGTACGGGGTGGTGTAGTAGCTGGCGTTGTTCAGTCCGCCGTTCCACCCGTTGTAGTTGTTGAATCCGTTGTTGAACCCGGTGTTGTATACGCCGCTGTTGTAGTTGAACCCGCCGGTGTTGAAGTTGTACGCGGTCGGGTTGCTGAACTGGTTCCACGAGTACGGCGAGGTGTACCCGCCGCCGTTCAGTTGGTAGCTGCCGACGCCCGGCGAGCCGATGGTCACGCCACCCCCGCCGTAGGGGATGTACAGGCCGGCCCCGCTCTGCCCGGTGACGGCCACCCCCCCGATACCTGGGGTGATGGTCTGGGCGTGGGCGATCGACAAGCCGGCGAGCAGTAGGCCGGCCGCGAGGATGTTCCGCATGGTGAGTGTCTCCGTGGTGAGTGTGGGTGAAGCGAGTCGCGGCCCGATGCCGTGGTCGCTCCGGTCGGGGGAAGGGGTTATCATTCCCCGTGCCAATCGGCACAGTTTGCCACATTCGAGCCATTTCGGACGGTTTCGGGCACCGGCGTTCCCCGCGGTGGGCAGTGCGGTGCGTGACCTTCGGCATACGAACACGTTCCCAGGGTGTCGGACCTACGGTCCTCAACCCTGGGCTGCGGGAACAACCCCGTCCGGGTTGAATGCCATCCCCGACCCCAACGGGGTCGTTCACACAGCCCAGGGTTGAGGAGGCTTTGCGACGACACCCTGGGGGGCGATTGCCTCGGCGGCATACACTCTCCCCTGTTCCCCTCCCCCGAACAGGACGTGTGCCATGCCGCGATTCGGACTCGTACTGCTGCTGCTCGCCTCCCCCGCGTTCGCACAGAAGCCGCCCTACGACGTGTTCCCCGCCGCCGACCCGCCGTACCACCGCGTGCGGTCCGAGGCGAGCACCGAGAAGGGCGAGCTGGTGTACGCCGCGAATTACACCGTGTGGATCCCGCCGGAGGTGAAGACGCTCCGCGGGGTGGTGGTGCACCAGCACGGGTGCGGCGAAGGGTCGTGCAAATCCGGCCTCACCGGGGCGTATGACCTGCACTGGCAGGCGCTGGCGAAGAAGCACGACTGCGCGCTCCTGTCGCCCGCCTACGAGCAGCCCGACAAGGCCGACTGCCAGATGTGGTGCGACCCGCGGAACGGCTCGGACGCCGCCTTCCGTAAAGCCCTGAAAGACCTGGGCGAGAAGTGCAAGCACCCGGAGTTGGCGACGGTGCCGTGGGCGCTGTGGGGGCACAGCGGCGGCGGGCACTGGTGCGGCGGCATGGTGATGTTGCACCCGGATCGCGTGGCCGCCGCGTGGCTGCGGTCCGGCGTGCCGGTGCTGAAGGACGACCCGACCCGCAAGACGATCAAGGCGCACACGCTGCCCGACGCCGCGCTGAAGGTGCCGCTCCTGTGCAACCTGGGCACGAAGGAAGGCGTGACGATGAAGGACGGGCAGTTCGCGGGCGTGTGGGCGGGGAACCAGACCTTCTTCAACGAGGTGCGGGGGAAGGGCGGGCTGGTCGGCGTGGCCATCGACCCGTTGAGCAGCCACGATTGTGGGAACCAGCGGTATCTGGCGATCCCGTGGCTGGATGCGTGCCTGACGGTGCGGTTGCCAAAGACGGCCGGCGATCCGCTCGTTGACATGCCGAAGGACGCCGCGTGGCTGGCCCCGATCACCGGCGGTGACGCAATGTCGGCAACCAAGTGGAAGGACGAGCCGCTGAAGGCCGGGTGGCTGCCGAGCGAGGCGGTGGCGAAGAAGTGGGTGCAGTACACGAAGGACACCGTCGTGGGCGACGACACCCCGCCGCCGGCACCGACGAGCGTGACGGTGAAAGGCTCTGTGCTGACGTGGCAGGCGGAGGCGGACTTGGAGAGCGGGCTGGCGAGCTTCGTAATCGAGCGCGACGGGAAGGAGATCGCCACAGTGCCAGAGAAGGGGAAGAACCCGTTCGGCCGGCCGGTGTTCCAGAACTTGCAGTACAGCGACACGCCGACGCAACCGCTGGTGCCGATGACCTTCACCGACCCGAAGCCGGAGCCGGGGAAGGCGCACGTGTACAAGGTGATCGCGGTGAACACGGCCGGACTGAAGTCGAAATGAGGTAGGTGCTCCTACTTCTTCAGCTTCTCGATCCGGTCGGCGGGGTCGGGCGGGGCGGCCGGCTCGGTGGGCGGCGTGCCCCCGTCGCGGCCGAGCGCGGCCTGGTAATCGGCGAACGCGCGGAAGTAGTCGGCCAGTGAGCCGGCCACCCGCGCCCGCGCCTGGGCCGCGGCGAACTCCCGCAGGTTGAGCGCGAGCACGTCCACGTTGCCCTCGCCCACCCGCTTCGCCTCGCCGGCCACCACCTGCTCGGACACGGCTTGTTCGCGGCGTGCGGCCCTCAACCGTTGATAGGATCGGTCCATCTCGGCGAGGGCGTCGAGCACCTCGTTGCGGATGACGTTCCGCGTGAATTCCTCGTTCAGCAGCAGTTGCCGCAAGCGGGCCTGATGCCGCAGCACGTCCCCGCGGGCACCCCGCCGCTGAGCCGGCAGCTCGAACGTGACGAACACGTTCGCCGCCGTGCGGTCGGAGGCGAAGATGTCGGTGCCGGTGAACGACTTCTTGCCCGGCCCGGTGTCCTGGCTGACCGCCGCCCCCAGGTTGAGCGCCGGGTAGAACTGGTTGAGCGCGAGTTGCAGATCGACCGCCACACCCTCCTTCTCCAACCGGAAGCGGACCAACTCGGGGCGGTCGTCGAGCGCGGCGGCCACGTCGGCTTCCTGGCTGCCCAGGCCGACGGGCTTCGGGTCGCGGGTGGCGAAGTCGGTCGGCAGGCGGTCGGACGACGGGATGACCGGGTCGCCGTTGGCGTCGCGGTGGTACAGCGACAGGTCGAGCGCCGCCCGCTGGTACACCCGCTCGGCGGCCAGCAGCAGTTGCTCCCGCTCCAGTAGCGCCTGGCGGTTCGCCCCCACGTTGATGGCGTTCTGCAACTCCCGCTTGAACAGGTCGTCGAAAATCGTCTGCCGGTTCTGCGTGATGTCGTACAGGTTCTTGGCGACGCGGTACTGCTCGCCGGTGGCGGCCCACGCCCAGTACGCGCGGGCGGCGGCGCGGAGGACGTTGATCCGCTCGCGGCGGATGACCGGGTCGGCCAGCCGTTCGGCGATCTGCGCCTGCCGCAGGGTGGCGCGGCGGCGGTCGATGGGGGCGTCTCGCAGCAGCGGCACCTGAAAGCCGGCGCGGAACTCCCCGCCCTCGCCGGTCTTCTGTCCCAGGTTGTACACGGGGAAGTCGCCCAACCCGACGCGATGGCCGGCGAACACGTTCGCCCCGCTGAACGTCAGCGGCTGGTCGAGTGACAGGTCGTACCGCGTGTTGCCGAAGGTGCCTTCGCTGTTGTTGACACTACTCCGCACGGTCAGGTCGAACGCCCCTTCCGCGCTCAGCCGGGTGCCGGAGGCAATCGCCTGCTGTTCCTGAATGGCCAGCAGCAGCGGGAAGGACTTGGCCGTGCTGTCGAGCACGTCGGCGAGCGCGAGCGGGCCGGACGCGGACACCGGCGGCGGGGTCGGCTTGCCGTCGGGCGTGTTGGTGGGGGCGGGCGTGTCGGGGATGGCGGCGGGCGGGCCGAGGACGGGCAGCGGGTCGGCCGGCTCGATCGGCGCGCGGATGAACGCGCCCTGTTGGAGGGGCGAGCGGAGCAGCCCGCACCCGCCGCTCACGAACACGACGGCGGCGGAGGCGACGGCCAACCCCCACGCCGCCACGGCGGGCGTCCGTGCCCCCGGTCGAGTCATTCGATTTCCCCCAGACTGTTCGCCGCGACCATGACTTCGTTCCCACGCTCCGCGTGGGAACGCCGCTCTCGACGCTCCGCGTCCGATCCTCACCCACTCGACGCAGAGCGTCGGCTGGTGCGTTCCCACGCGGAGCGTGGGAACGAGGGTGGCTACTTGCCCTTCCGCTTGGGTACCGGGCCGATGGTGCCGCTGTCGTCCTTCTTCCCGTCCGGCGGGCGGTACGGCGGGAAGCCGTTCAGTTGCCGCCACACCTCCCACCCCATCGTCACCGGCTGCGGCATGAGCACCCACCCCTGGGCACGCACCCCCTGGCGGAGCAACTCCTGATCCGGCCACGGGCGGTCCGCCGGGTCGGGTTCGACCAGCACGCGGAAGTCGCCCTTGTCGTTCGACGTCGGGTCCACCAGGTACACCCGCCCGCCGAACGTCCCCTCGGCCGCTTTGGGGAAGGAGACGAACTGAATCGCCGCCCACCCCTCGAACTGCAACCGCGCCTTGTCCCCCACCTGCACCAGCGGCAGGTCGTTGCCGTCGATGAAGAGTTCGGCGACGATACCGGGCCGGTCGGTGCGTGTCAACGAGCCAATCGCGCCCGGCCGGGCCAGTGTGCCGGCAAGCTGGGGGAGGAGCGGGGCGGGGGTGAGCGGGGCGGCCGACACCGCGCCGAAGGTGGCCCCCACCATCTCCGCGATCTGCCGGTCCCGGTCCGCCCCCTGCTTGATGGTCGGCACGAACGTGCCCAGCCGCCCGCCCTTGCCCACCAGTTGCCCCTCGGCGTTCGCCGTGATGCGGAACACCCGCCCGTCGGACGGCGCGTACACCCGCTGCTGCTCCTGCATCACGATGCGGTTTTCCAATGTGCGGAGGGTGCGGCGGTACGACTCGATGCTCTCGCTGGCCGACGCGAGCGTCACCTTCAGCCCGGCGATCTGGCCGTCGGCCACCCGGTCGATCTCGCTCGGCCGCTTCTTCAGTTGGTCCACGCGGGCCTTCACCGAGTCCCGCACCTTCTGGGCGGAGGTGAGCATTTTCATCGACACCTTCAGGTCGCGGTCGGCGTTGTCGCGGTCCTGACCGGACACCCGCTGCCCGTCCTTGAACGCGGCGTCCATGCGGTCGAACGTCCGCTGGTCGCGGTCCACCCGCGCCTCGGCCGCGGCCACGTTCGCCTCCTGAGCGTCCACGTTCCGCTCCTCGGCCAGGGTGGCGTCCTCCGCCTGGAGCTTCTGGATGACGCGGGCGGCGTCGATGAACCCCGCCTGGTTGGTCAGCTCGTTCACCCGCTGTTGGGCCAGGTTCACTTGCGACTCGACCGCCAGCGTCTCGTCCCGCAGCCGTAGAATCAGCTGCTCGTCCACGTCGAGCATTTCCACCAGCGGGTCGCCCTCCTTCACCGGGTCGCCTTCGGCCACGAACCAGTGCTTCACCCGCCCCTCGATGGGGGCGATGACGAACTGCGGCCGCTCGGTCGGCTCGAACGCCACCGCGCTGCCCATGCCGTGGACCGTCTGCTGCCACGGCACGAAGGCCAGCACGCACGGCAACACGACCACGCCGAGCAGCACCACCCACACCAGCCGGCGGGCCAGCTTGGGCGTGGCGGCCAGCTTCATCGACGGCATCGCGGTGGCGTCGTGCCGGGCGGTGTCGGGCGGCGGGTGGGCGACCATGGGGGAACTCGGTGGATGTCTTCGCCGCGACCAGAGGGAGCGGGTCGGCTCGCCCGCTCCCTCTGGTCGCGGCGAAGTGGAATGGTCAGTGCGCCACTTCCAGGGCGACGGGTTTGTCCAGTCGCAGGACGCGGTCGCACAGCTTGGCCACGTCGTCCGAGTGCGTGACCACCAGCAGCGTCCAGCGGGCCTCGCGGCCGAAGAGCGCCGGCAGCACCGTCTCGCGGATGTCGGCGTCCATGTGGTCGAGCGTCTCGTCGAGCACCAGCAGCCGCGGCTGGCCGACGATGGCGCGGGCGAGCATGAGGCGGTTCACCTGCCCGAGGGAGAGCGGCGCGCCGGACGTCTGCATGGCCGTGTTCAGCCCGTCCGGCAGGTCGAGCACCCGTTCCAGTAGCCCCACCTTTTCGAGTGCCGCCCGCACCTCGTGCAAACTCACCTGATCCCGCCCCATCCGCACGTTCGCCAGCACGCTCCCCTCGAACACCTCCATCCCCTTCACGATGGCCGTGTGCTCGCGGAACGACTCCAACTTCAGGTCGCGGAGGTCCAGCCCGTCGATTTCGATCCGCCCGCGGTCGGGCACCCGCAACCCGAACAGCAGTTCCACCAGCGTCGTCTTCCCCGACCCGTTCGGCCCCATCAGCGCCACCCGCTCGCCCGGTGCCAGAGTGATCGACAGCTCGTGAACGACCGGCGGGCGGTGCGGGTCGTAGGCGAAAGTGAGGGCGTGGACGTCCAGCCGCGTGCCCCCGCCGTGCGGCACGTGCAGCGCGCCGGTGCCCCGCTCCAAGGGGATGTCGATCAGGTGGCCGAGCTTGTCGGCGGCGGCGAGCAGGTCGTAGTAGCTCTCGAACTGCTTGCCGAACTTGGTGAACGTGGCCACCACCAGGGTGACGACGATCTCGGCGGCCACCAGTTGGCCGAGGGTGATCTGCCCGCCCACCACCAGGTACCCGCCGATGGCCAGCAGGCCGGCGTTGGCGAACGCTTGCAGGAAGAGCGCGAACCCGAACTGGGCGATCACCTTGCGGAAGTGCGCCTGCCGGGCCAGCAGGTAGTCGCGGGTGAGCTGGTCGCCCCGCTCGAAGGCGTACCGCGGCCCGCCGGCCAGCTTGAACGCCACCCGGTGCCGGGCCACCTCCTCCATCCACCCGGCGACGGCGTACTTGGCCACGCTCTCGCGGATGGCCGTCCTCACCGCCCCCCGCCCGAGCACGAACACCATGAACAGCAGGCAGGCGATGAGCACCAGGTCGAACCCGATCAGGGCCGAGTCGTAGAACGCCAGCATGACCAGCCCGACGAGGATCTGGATCACGATGGTCACGCCGTCGAGCAACAGCGTGGCACTCGCCTTCTGGACGGTCAGCACGTCGAAGAAGCGGTTGAGCAGTTCGGGGCCGTGCTGCTTGTCGAACGCGGTCGTGTCGGCCCGCGGCAGGCGGTACATCAGGTCGTCGGCCACCCGCACGAAGATCCGCTGCTGGAGGTACTCGACGGTGATCGTTTGCAGGATTTGCAAGAACGCCACCAGCCCGAGCGCGGCGAGCAGCGCCACGCTCAGGATGATGACCTGTTGGCCGAGCGTTTGGAGTGCGGCCAAGTTCACCACCGCCATGGCCACCACCGGGGCGACCAAGCTGAACACGCCGATCCCAATGGCGAACAGCACCACCACCCAGATGTCGCGGCGGTCCGGGTAGAGCAGCGTGAGCACCCGTCGCAGCGGGGGCATGTGGTGGGCGTGCGCGTCGTGGGCGTGGTCGGGCGGCGGGTGGATGTCGCCCGCCGGCGTGTCGAGTTGCCCCAACCGAGACGCGGGGCGGGCGCCCTGCCACTCCAGCACCTCGTCCGCGTCGGTCGCCCCGATCAGTTGGGCGATGTCGTCCGGTCGCAGGAACGGCGCCGGTTGTTCGGTGCCCGGTTGGGTCAGCCGCGCCTGCCCGCCCCGGCCTTCCACCAGCAGAAACCAGCGGGCGGAGCCGTCGTCGGTCACGGTGTAAATGGCCAGCGGGCCGTCGTAGGAGGCCACCGCCACCGCTTCGCGGGCCGACAACTGTCGCGGCAGCACGAGCAGGCCGAGGGATTCGGCGGCGGCGGCCAGCCGGCGGCGGGCGGCCCGCGGTTCGGTGGGCGGGATTTCGGCCGACGCCCGGCGGAAGGCGTGCCCGGCGCGGGTCGGGTCGAACGGCACGTCGTTCGCCTTCGCCAGCGCCTCAAGCACTGCCAGGGCCGTGGCTTCCGACCCGCCCACAGAGACGCTCGCCATAGGTGAAACTGCCTCGTTCAGGAGTCGGTCTGGGCTGGTGG
>JANNVG010001257.1:0-1711 GCA_031414395.1 Fimbriiglobus sp. | reverse complement strand
GGCGGGTGGCCGTCTCCCTGCTCAAGCGGGCGACGACCAAGGGGAGTATGCAGACCCGCCGCCTGATGGCCGCCTGGGACGACGACTTCCTGCTCCAGGTACTGAACGGAATGCCAGAGGCTCATAGTGCGTAAGCCCTAGGAACGAGGGTCACGCCCGCTTGCGCTCCTCCCATTCTTCGCTGGTCACCATCACCTCGCGGGCGTTGCTGCCGTTGAACCCGCCGACGATGCCGTCCTCGGCCATGAAGTCGATCAGCCGGCTGGCGCGACCGTAGCCGATGCCGAGCGCCCGCTGCAACAGGCTGGTGCTGCCCCGCTTCTCGCGGATGACGATCTCAATGGCCTGCTCGTACATCGGGTCGCGCTCGCGGAGCTGCGCCGACAAATCTCCACCCGACGCGGTGGTCGCCTTCAGGTTCAGCAGTTCGGCCTCGAAGTTCGGTTCGTATTGTGCCAGCTCGCCCGTCACGCGCTCGATCTCCTTGTCGTCCACATAGGCCCCCTGTCCGCGAATGATGGTGCTCGTGCCGGGCTGAAGGAAGAGCATGTCGCCCATGCCGAGCAGCTTCTCGGCGCCCTTCTCGTCCAGCACCACGGCACTGTCGGCCCGGCTGGCCACCTGGAAGCAAATCCGCGCCGGCAGGTTGGATTTAATCAATCCGGTGATGACATCCACGGTCGGCTTCTGCGTCGCAAGTATCAAGTGGATCCCCGACGCCCGGCTCTTCTGCGCCAATCGAATAATGTGTGACTCCACCTCCTTTTTCATCACCATCAACAAGTCGCCCACTTCATCGATCACCAACACAATGTATGGCAACCGCCAGGGCAGGGCGTTGCGCTCCTCGGTCGTTTCGGGTTGTACACGTTTCAAAATCTCTTCCGCGCCGAGTTCGTTGTACCCGGCGATGTTCCGCACCCGCGCCCGCCGCATTAACTCATACCGCTCCTCCATCTTGTCCACGGCCCAGGCCAAAATTGCTTCGGCCTTGCGGTCGTCCGTCACCACTGGGTGCATGAGGTGCGGGATGCGGGCGTAGTCGGAAAACTCCACCTTCTTCGGGTCGATGAGGATCAGCCGGCAGTCGTCCGGCGAACGGGTGAGCAGGAAGCTGTGGATGATGGCGTTCAGGCAGACGCTCTTGCCGGTGCCCGTGCGGCCGGCGATGAGCAGGTGCGGCATGGCGGCCATGTCGTACACGAGCGGGCGGCCCTCCACGTCCTTGCCCAGGAAGATCGGCAACTTAAACTTGGCCGCCTTCGCGGTGGTCGCCTGAATGATCTCCTTCAGTCGCACCGTCTGGCGGTGGTCGTTCGGCACCTCGATGCCGACGGTGGTGCGGTTCGGCAGCGGGGCGACGATCCGCACACTGGACACGCCCATGTTCAGCGCCAGGTCGTCCGACAACCCGGTCACTTTGCTCAGCCGCAGCCCGGTTTCCAGGCTGATTTCGTACTGCGTGATCACCGGCCCGGTATGGATACCCACAACCTTCAACGCCAAGCCGAAGTCCGCGAAAGTCTTCTCCAAGAGTGCCGCACGTTCGCGCAGTTTCTGTTCGTGGTCCGCCTGGGGGAACGGATCGGGGTCGCTCAAAAGATCGACGCTGGGAAGCTCGTACCCTTCCGGGAGGTCGCTGCGGTTCTCGTCGTCCGTCGGCGGGCGCAGCGACACGGGGGCCGCGTGCCGATGGATCGGTACCGCCTCG
>JANNVG010001256.1:0-5080 GCA_031414395.1 Fimbriiglobus sp. | reverse complement strand
GGGCTGCGCCCGTCTCGCCCGCCCTACAGGAGCCTCACCTCGTCGGCCGCTCGAACAACTCCTCAAGGGTCTGGTCGTCGCGGGTGAGGCTGCGGACGGCCACGCCGGTTTGCTCGGCAATGGCGAAGAACTCGCGGGCGGTCCAGCCGGCGGGTACCACCACGCGGAAGTCGTTGTCCTGTCCGCGGACCGTCACCCCGCGGGTGGCGAGGGCGGCCCGATACAGGGTGGCGTCGCCGGACACCTTCAGCTTGAAGCGGTCGTCGCGGCGGGCGCACAGGTCGTCGACGGTGCCCACGCCGGTCAGTTTGCCGCCGGTCAGGATGACCACCCGCTCGCACACCGCCCGCACGTCGGCCAGCAGGTGCGTGCTCAGCAGCACGCTCTTCCCGTGCTCGCGGCCGAGTTCCAGGATCAGCCGCAGCATGGCGTCACGGCCGGCCGGGTCGAGACCGCTAGTCGGTTCGTCGAGCAGCAGCACCGGCGGGTCGTGGACGAGCGCCTGGGCCAGCTTCGCCCGCTGCTTCATGCCGGCGCTGTACTCCTCCACCTTGCGGTAGCGGGCCTCTTCGAGTTCCAGGTACGTCAACACCTCGTGGGCACGCCGGAGCGCCTGCTTGCGGCTCATGCCGTACAGTTCGCCGGCAAGCGCCACGTACTCCACGCCGGTGAGACCCGGCACCAGCGCATCCGCTTCGGGCATGAACCCGATCAGCCGTCGTAGCCGCCAGTTGGCATCGCCCCCCAGCGGCTGATCGAGCACCCAGCCCTTGCCGCTACTCGGCGGGAGCAGCCCCATCAGCAATTTCAACAGCGTGGATTTGCCGGCCCCGTTCGGCCCGAGCAGCCCCACCCGCCCCGGCGGGAGGGTGAGCGTCACGGCGTCGAGCGCCGTGCGGCGGCCGAACGTGCGGGTGAGCGATTCCAGGCGGAGCAAGTCGGGCATTTTTTCGCCGCACGATGGACGCAGAAGAAGGCACGATTCAAGACAGAAAACAGAGTGGAATGAGGAATGCAGGAATGCAGGAGCGAATCCAGACTCTGGTCTTCTCCTGCATTCCTGCCTTCCTCATTGTGCATGGTTTGGTTCTGATCGTGTCTTCTTCCCTCGTCATCGTGCGGCAAAAATCACGTCGTGTAATCCGCGTTCAGTTTCACATACTCCGGCGTCAGGTCGCTGGTGTAGAACCGGCAGCGGCCGGTGCCCAGCTTGAACAACAATCGGAAATGCACCTCGCGGTTGTTCTTCAAATACGCGCTCGCGGTGGGGGCGTCGAACGGCACCGGCCCGCCGTCGCGGAAGAGCAGCATGTCGCCCACCCACAGGCTCAGGTCGGTCTCGTCGAACGGCACCCCGCAGTACCCGGCCGCACTCACCACCCGCCCCCAGTTCGGGTCGGCCCCGTACACGGCCGACTTCACCAGGGCACTCTCGGCGACGGCCTTCGCCACCGTGCGGGCCTCGGCGTCGGAGCGAGAGCCTTCGACATCAATGGTGATGAGGTGGTCGGCCCCCTCCGCGTCCGCGGCGATCTTGCGCGCCAACTCGCCGCACACGATGTCCACGGCCGCGGTGAACGCCTCCAGGTCCGGGCCGGCCAGCGGGGTGCCGGTGTGGGCGAGGGCGAACACGGTGTCGTTCGTGCTGGTGTGCCCTTCCACCGAGATGCAGTTGAAGCTCTGGTCGGCGGCACGCTTCAGGATGCGGTGCAGGTCGGCGGGCAGCACCGGGGCGTCGGTGAGCACGAAGCCGAGCATGGTGGCCATGTTCGGGCCGATCATTGCGGCCCCTTTGGCGAACCCGGTGACGGCGAATGTGCCGGCCGACGTGTGCAACTCGTGGGCGGCCACCTTGATGCGGGTGTCGGTGGTCAGGATGGCGTGGGCGGCATCGACCAGCCCCTCGCGGGTGGGGGTCGCGGCGTGAACCGCCTTCGGGATGCCGGCTTCGAGAACCGGCATCGGCAGCGGCCGGCCGATCACCCCCGTACTCGCAATCAGCACATGCTCGGGCGCGCAGCCGAGTTCGTTCGCCACCAGTTCGGCCATGCGCTCGGCGTCGCGGAGGCCCTGCTCGCCGGTGCAGGCGTTGGCGTTCCCGGAACAGATGACGATGGCGCGGGCGGTGGCGGACGGCACCCGCCGTTTGCTCACCTGCACCGGGGCGGCACACACGCGGTTCTGTGTAAACACACCCGCGGCGCTGGCCGGCTCGTCGGCGATGATGACGGCCAGGTCGCGGCGGTCGGGTTCGCTCCGCAGCTTGCTGACGACGCCGGCGAAGCGATACCCGCGGGGCAAGGGCCAGTCGGTCATGGGCGGATCCGTGTGAGGAACGGTGCAATTGTAAGGGGACGAAAGGAAGGCGTCTCACGCAGAGCCGCAGAGACGCAGAGAATACAGGAAGTGCAGTGAAGGCAGGAGACAGTTCGGTGTCTTCACACACTCTTCCGCCTTCTATGTGTCCGTGTGCCTCTGTGGTGATCTCCTCTGTTTTCTCTGCCTCTCTGCGGCTCTGCGTGAGACGCCCTCTCCTCCCCCGCCCTACACTATCTACCCCTTCCCCTGGGTGCTCTCCCCATGCGAACCCTGTCCGCCCTGCTGCTCCTCTCCCTCCCGGCGCTCGCCGCCGACCTGACCGCCACGAAGGGCAAAGACGACGTGACGTTCAAAGACGGCGACAAGGTCGTCACCAAGTACCTGACCGGCGGGGACATCCCGAAGCCGCACTTCTGGCCGCTGAACGCCCCGGACGGCACGCTCGTGACGCAGTCCACGCCGGCCGACCACAAGCACCACCGGTCGGTGTGGTTCTGCCACGGCGACGTGATCCCGGACGGCATCGAGCTGAAGACGAAGTCGTCCGACAAGCGGGTGAAGGGCGTGGACTTCTGGAGCGAGCACGAGGGGCACGGGAAGATCGTGTGCGTGGAAGTCGGCGACCCGAAGGCGGGCAAGGACGGCGTCAGCGTGAGCACGAAGAACGAGTGGAAGTCGCCCGACGGCGTCAAGATTCTGGACGAAGTCCGGGTGCTGACGGTTCGGAAGGTCGAGAAGGGCTACCTGGTCGAGTTCGACATCGACCTGCACGCGAGCGCGTGCGGCATCACCTTCGGCGACACCAAAGAAGGGGCGTTCGGCACGCGGGTTCACGAAGCGATTGGCGCGCCGAAGAACCCCGGCGGCACGTTTACCGCCGACGGCGACCGCACCACCGAGAAGCCCATCTGGGGCCAGCCGATCGACTGGATGGACTACTCCGGCAAGGTGGACGGCAAGGAGGTCGGGCTGAGCGTGTTCGACCACCCGAAGAACCCGGTGCGGGCGACCAGCCACGGGCGGGCCTACGGACTGGTGGCTGCCAACCCGTTCGGGAAGGACAAGTCGTTCCCCAGTCAGAAGGGGAAGACCGACCTGACGGTGCTGAAGAAGGGCGAACACCTGAAGCTGAAGTACGCCGCGTTCGCCCACACCGGCGACATGAAGACCGGCGGGGTGGAAGCGGCGTACAAGCTGTTCGGCGAAGGGAAGTGATGGAACCGCGACCGGCAGGGAGCGGGTGAACCTTCTACAGAACGGACACGGATGACACGGAATGGGCAGGGATGAAGAGGATCCGACCCGAACTGTTTTTGTTCTGATCCTCCTCATCCCTGCCCATTCCGTGTCATCCGTGTCCCGCTCGATTGATCCTTTTCCGGGTGTGCCGCCATGCCGAAGTTGCCGTTCGTCGAGCACGTCGAGATGCACGGGCACATCGTCGATTCGCTGCTGCTGCCCAAGGTGCTCGACGCCGTGCTCACCCGCGGGGGCAGTTACCACATCGAGCAGTTCCAGTTGGGTGAACGCCAGGACGACACCAGCTCCGCCCGCATTGAAATTCGCGCCGACACCGCCGCGGCGCTCGACGCCATCCTCGCCGAGATCCACCCGCACGGGGCGGTGAGCGCCGACCCGAAAGACTGCACCGCCCTCGCCGCCGACATTCCCGGTGCGTTCCCCGACGGCTTCTATTGCAGCACCAACTTCCGCACCCAAGTGCGCATCGGCGGACAGTGGATCGACGTGCAGTCGCAAGAGATGGACTGCGGCATCGTCATCGGCGGGGATGTGGCCCGCTGCCTGCCGATGACGAGCGTGACACTCGGCGAGAAGGTAGTGGTGGGGCGCGGCGGCACGCGGGTGTTCCCGCCGGAAGCGGAGGTGCGGAAGGGGAGCATGTTCGAGTTCATGAGCAGCCCGGTGAGCAGCGAGCGGCCGAAGGCGGTGAGCGTGCGGGAGGTCGCCGGGGCGATGCGGAAGGCGAAGGCCGCCGGCGAGAAGATCATGGCCGTGTTGGGGCCGGCGGTGGTTCACACCGGCGGGGCGGAACTGGTGGTGAAGATGATCCGCGGGGGTTATCTGAACGTGCTGTTCGCCGGCAACGCCCTCGCCACGCACGACATGGAACAAGCGTTCTACGGCACCAGCCTGGGCGTGTCCTTCGACCACGGTTTGCCCACGGATGAGGGGCACGAGCACCACCTGCGGACGATCAATACCATCCGCCGGCTCGGCGGCATCAAGGGGGCCATCGACGCGGGCAAGTTGAAGAGTGGGATCATGTACGAGTGCGTGACACGCGGCATCCCGGCCGTGCTGTGCGGCAGCATCCGCGACGACGGCCCGCTCCCCGAAGTCATCACCGACGCACTCGTCGCCCAAACGGAGATGCGGAAGCACGTCCCCGGCACCGGCTTCTGCCTGATGGTGGCGACCACGCTGCACAGCATCGCGGTGGGGAACATCCTGCCGGCATCGGTGAAGGTGGCGTGCGTGGACATCAATCCGGCGACGGTGACGAAGCTGATGGACCGCGGCAGCACGCAGACCGTTGGCATCGTGAGTGACGCCGAGCCGTTCCTGCGGGCGCTCGTCGCCGAGTTGGACAAGTAGTTTTGTAGGGCGGGCCGAGCGGGGAATGCAACCAGTTCCGATGTACGTCCAGTGACCTGACCCGCGCCGACGGGCCCCGGGCCCCCCCCCCGGGCCCAAAGGCCGGGGCGGCGGGGCGGGGCCCAACACGACGCTCCCGGACCGG
>JANNVG010001255.1:0-1672 GCA_031414395.1 Fimbriiglobus sp. | reverse complement strand
GGCGTGAGCCGCCTGGGTGTCTGCAACCCAGGCGGCTCACGCCGCCGGTTCACCGCCCGAAGCTGCCCCGCTCGCGCGTCGGGCTGACAAGCGTTCGGCTCACCGTCAATTCTGGACTTCCAGCGCGGGCAACGCCTTCTTCAATTCGGTCAACTCGGCTGCGGGAAGTTGGTCCTTGAGCACCCGCAGCACTTCGAGGCTGGCGATCTTCTGAAGCGACTTCCCGGCCCCCGGCCCGACGCGACTGCCGCGGACGTCGAGCACCACGAGCGCGCCGCACTTCTCCAACTTGGCCAGGCCGGTGTTGGTGACCTTCGTTCCGCGAAGGTCGAGTAGTGTCATCTCCGCGACGGTTGCCACCTGTCCTACGCTCTGGTCATCGAGAAACGAGTGATCGAGGCGAACCGCCACGCGAGGCTTTTGGGTTCGGTCAATGCTCCCACCGAGGCGAATCATCAGCGCCTGTTCGTCGGTCAACGTGATCGGAGGGGTACGCGCGATCAACCTCACCGCCTCGTCAGGGTCGTCGAGCAGCGGGAGCGGGAACTGCTCGGCCTCCTTGAGGGCGTCGTAGTACCAGTACTTTTTTTCGCCGCGAAAGTGCCCGAGGATGTTTTCGACACCTCCCACCACTCCCTTCGGAGCGTGGAGTTGATGGGCAAGCTTCCTCATCGTGATGACAACACGAAAGGCACCAACGACAACGACCGACGACGCCCCATCAAATTTTTGTCTGTAAAACCCGTACTCAATCTCGGCGGCCATCGTACCGAACGAGTACCAGTTCTCGACCCGCTCCCCGTTGACGGCTGCGATGGTGCCCGACAGCTTGTTCAGCAGTTCGTCCTTCTGCTTTTGTGATCCGCCCGAGACCGTTGGGAATCGGCTCAACTGCTTCAACAGTTCCGCCGGGAGGCCGAGCGCTTGCAGCCCGCCGCTGGTCAAGTCCTTTGGACGGGCCTCCTCCCACGTGGAGTTGTGTGCGCCGAGAGCGGGACTGAACAACTCCGGCCTGACTTTTTGCAACCGATAGTTGTCCTGACACCACAGCATCCGCCCGACGTATCCGAGGACGAACGCTTCCCGACAGCGGGCCGGCTCGGTGGCGGCATCCAGCGCTTTCATCGCGTCGGCGAACTTCTCCTGAACGACCTGGCTGTCGCCGGATTCGACGGCGGAGTTGGCTAGCATTTCGGCCTCGCGGAACTTCTTCCACAACTCCGGCGTGAGCGGTTCCAGCCGCTTCACGTCATACCGAGCGAGTTGCTGGTCCAGTTGCTTCTTCGCCTGTCCGACCTCACCCACCTTGCGGGCGGCATCCCACTTGGCGGTGGCGGCGGGGAAGTCGCCGGCGTCGAACAGGCGAACCGCCTCGCCCGCGGCCGGCGCGCCGAACGTGTTGCCCACCTGCTTCTGCGTGGTTTCGTAGCCGGTGCGAGCGGCCACCGCCTGCCGGCGGAGGAGGTCGGTCTCGATCAGCCCGCGGGCCAGTTCGCGGGCGTCGTGAAACTCTCTGACCGCGCCGGCGTGATCCCCGCGGGCGGACCGCTCGCCGGCCGACCGCAGCTTCGCCTCGGCCGCGTCCAGGTTCTCACCCACCGTCTGCCCGCGGTCGGTCCCCTTCACCTGATCCCACGCGCGGTTGGCGTCGTCGGCCGCCGCCGCCACCGCC
>JANNVG010001254.1:0-2672 GCA_031414395.1 Fimbriiglobus sp. | reverse complement strand
AATCTTGCCTTTGGCTTTGCGGGGATCGGGGACACGAGCCAACATCTCGGTGAGAGCGACGGGCATGACGAGTCCTCGAAGGAGGACCCTATCTGCCCAATCTCTCAACTCGCGCCAACCTCAAGTTTGCAATAGCCCTGGGATTGCACGGAGCGAACGGATCAAAACCGGAAGCAGGCAGTCAATTTTCTCCGGCTCTGAATCCGTCCTGATCCGTGTCCTCCGTGGCCGCATTCACAACTTTTCCCCCACCCGAAACCTTCACGGGTAGAATCTCGTTGCAGCTTCCCCTCACCCCGAGGTACACCGTGCGACCCATGCTCTGCGCGCTCGCGGCACTCGTGCCCCTGTGCGCGTTCGCCGCCGACCCGCCGCCCAAAGGCGACAAGCCGGCCGACAAGCCGAAGGCCGAGACGACGGCGGAGGTGCCGTACCGCCTGACCGACACCAAACACGTACTGGTGCGGGCCAAGCTGAACGGCAAGGGGCCGTTCAACTTCATCCTGGACACCGGCGCGCCGGCCGTGTTCGTGTCCAAGGCGCTGGCCAAGAAGGTGGGGCTGAAGGAGGACGACAAGGGGTGGGGGTCGTTCGACTCGTTCGTACTCGAGGGCGGGCTGAAGGTGGACAAGGCGCAGGGCCGCGTCGAAGACCTGTTCCAACTGGAAGGGATGAACGGCATGGGGCTGGCCGGCGTCGAGCTGCACGGCGTCATCGGGTACAACGTGCTGGCCAAGTTCCGCATCACCTACGACTTCACCGGCGACAAGCTGGCGTTCGTGCCGCTCGACTTCGACCCGCCGGAGGTGAAGGGCATCGGCGGCAAGGGCGGGCAGGGCGGGCTGGAAGTGATGGGCACCGTGATGAAGACGCTGGCCGGGTTCATGGGCGTGAAGCCGAACTTCGAGGTGCGGCCGGGCGGGTTCGTGGGCATCGAGATCGAGGAGAAGGACAAGAAGCTGGTGGTGAAGACGGTGCTGAAGGGCAGCCCGGCCGACGACGCCGGGCTGAAGGCCGGCGACACCCTCGACTCGGTGAAGGACACGTCGCTGGACACGCTGGGCGACGTGGCCCGCGTGTTCGGCAAGGCGAACGTGGGCGACACGCTGAAGCTGACCGTGGACCGCGGCGGGGAGAAGAAGACGTTCGGCATCAAACTCGGCGGAGGGCTGTAATCATGCTTCGCAAACTGCTGGCGATCCTGCTCGGGCTGGCCGCACTGCCGGCCGTCGCCGACGACAAGCCGAAGCCGAAGGACGAGCCGAAGAAGCCGGAGGCGCCGATCGTGGTGCCCATCGAACTGCTCCCGTCGCGGCACTTCGTCGTGCTGGTGATGCTCGACGGCAAGGGGCCGTACCGCTTCATCCTGGATACGGGCGCGCCGCTCACCATCATCAACAGCAAGACGGCGAAGGAGGCCGGGCTGACCAAGAAGGCGGGCGGCGGCGGGCTGCTCGGGGCGTTCGGCGGCATGAACCAGGTGGAAGTGCCGACGATGGAACTGGGCAGCGTGAAGGCGGCCAAGACGACCGCCGTGGTGATGGACCACCCGACCGTGCAGGCCATCTCGGACGCCTTCAAGAAGGAGTCCGGCCCAGTCGAGGGGCTGATCGGCTTCCCCTTCTTCGCCCGGTACCGCATGACCGTGGACTACCAGAAGAAGGAGCTGACGTTCACCCCGAACGGGTACAAGCCGGGCGACTACATGGCCGACATGATGACCAGCCTGACCAACATCGAGGAGCGGAACAAGCCCCGCGTGGTGAAGCCGACGGGCGTGTGGGGCCTCGACGTGACCAAGGACAAGGACGACGAGAAGGACGGGGTGACGGTGAAGGCGGTGTACGCCGACGGGCCGGCGGCGAAGGCCGGCGTGAAGGCGGGCGACCGCCTGCTGACGGTGGACGGCCGCTGGACCGACAGCGTGGGCGACGCCGCGATTGCGACGAGCCTGGTGAAGGTCGGCAAGGCGGTGCCGGTGGTGGTGCTGCGGGACGGCAAGGAGACGAAGCTGACCGTGACGCCGGCGGTGGGGCGGTAATGCGGCCTGTAGAACCGGGAACGCAGTGACCGGGTGGGGCAACTCACCCGGTCACTCCGTTCCCGGTTCCATTTTTTCCGAACCGCATTCCCCCTCGCGTGTCCCTCCTGCGGTCGTGGACATCACTTTCGTTGGCCACACTTCAACACGGAGGACGACGCATGGTTCCCCTGTACGCGCTCTTGACGATGGCGGTGACCGCACTCAAGAGCTTGCTGTCCGCCCGCGCCGCGCGGGTGGAGCGGAAGTACGCGAAGGCGGCGAAGGAGGCCGAGGCGGTCGCCCGCCAGGTGCAGGCCAAGCCGACTGGCGGGGCGGTGGACCCCTACGCCCAGGCGAAGAGCCACTACGAGCTGGGCCGGCTGGTGGAGAAGCGGGACGCGCTCGAGGCGAAGACGCTGGCGTGGCAGGCCCGCGCCGACAAGGCGGCCGTCGCGCTCGCCACGCTGCGGGGCATGAACGGCCGGCTGGTGCCCTACCTGATGGGCATCGTGGACGTGGGCCTGGTGCTGACGGCGCTCAACTTCCTCGGCCAGCCGCACGGCCTGACGAACGAGGGCGTGGAGGCGTGGGCGAAGTCGTTCGGCGGGTGAGCCGCACGGTGAACCGGCGGCGTGAGCCGCCTGGGTGA
>JANNVG010001253.1:0-3541 GCA_031414395.1 Fimbriiglobus sp. | reverse complement strand
CCGGCTTCCCACGTGTCGGCCCCCGTCCGACTCTCGGCGAGAGTCGGCCACCCTACAAACCGTGTGCTAATTTCTCCCATGCCCGCACCGGCCCCCGATCTGCCCCCGCCGCGGAACCCGCGGTACGACACACTCGACGCCTGGCGCGGGCTGGCGTGCCTGATGGTCGTGCTGTTCCACGCCGCCCACCTGACCAACTTCGAGTTGCCGTCCGCCGAACCGGGCACCCTCGACGCCGTCGTCGGCCACCTGCTCCGCCCGCTCGCCCACTTCTGGACCGGCGTGCCGGTCTTCTTCGTCGTCAGCGGGTATTGCATCGCCGCCGCCGCCGACTCCGCCCGCCGTCGCCCGCACCCGGCCGGCCGCTTCTTCCTCCGCCGCTTCCGCCGCATCTACCCGCCGCTCTGGGTGTTCCTCATCGGCTCCGCTCTGTTGCACGTGCCGCTGAGCTGGCTGGGCGCGCTGATCGGCGTGCCGCTGGACCTGTCGCCCACGCACCCGGCGGACGTGTCGGCGTGGTCGTGGGTCGGGTCGCTCACTCTCACGGAGGAGTGGCGGTGGCATTTCGTCGGCCCGCCGAAGGGCTACTACCACTGGTCCGTCTGGACGCTCTGCTACGAGGAGCAGTTCTACCTGCTGTGCGGGCTGGTGGTGCTGGTCGTGCCGCGGCGGCTGTTCGCGGCGGTGGCGGTGGTGAGTGCGGGCGTGTTCCTGATCGTGGCCGGCGTGGTGAAGGTGCCGTTCAGCACCGACGGCTTCTTCTTCGGCGGGCCGTGGCTGGCGTTCGCCGCCGGCATCGCGGTGTACTACCGCCGCAACTACGCCACGCCGTTCGCCCGCCGGCTGATCGACGTGGGCCTGCTCGCCGCGGTCGTGTGGGCCGCGCGGTCCGTCCACGACTGGACGACGTTCGCCCAGAGCGTGCCCGCCCAACTGACCGCCGCCTTCGCCGCCGCGTTCGTGATCGGTCTGCTTGAACCGCTCGACGCGAGAATGTCGAAGTGGCGTCTGCTCCTCCCACTGCGGTGGTGCGGGGAGCGGTGCTACAGCCTGTACCTGCTGCACGGGCCGGTGGTCTATCTGCTCACCCATTTGGCGGTGGCGGTCGGCCTCACCCGCCCGACGCACACCCTGTGCGTGACGACGCCCGTGTGCGTGGCCGCGGCACTGGCGACCGGCTGGGCGTTCCACCGCTGGGTGGAGCGGCGGTTTCTGAATGCGGCATCTTGCGTCGCTGGAACCGGGAACGCAGTGACCGGGTTCCAACGGACTCACCCGGTCACTGCGTTCCCGGTTCCAGTGAACAATCGAAGCGGCCCCCGATCTGCGTGCGAAGGTGCGACTCACCCGGTCACTGCGTTCCCGGTTCCAGTGAACCCCACCGCGTAACGCCCCTGTAACCGCCCGTTAGCCCTCCGCCTCTCGCTCCTCTTCTCGTCGTGGTGGACACCCACCGACACCCAACGAGGGACCGACGATGACCCTGCGCAAGTGGCTCGCTTCGACCGTGATCGCCGCCGGCACCGCCTTCCCCGGCTTCGCCGCCGACCCGACGGCCAACCTGCCCGACCCGTCGCTCGTCACCTTCGGCACCCTGCGGACGATGCCCGAAGCGGACGCGAAGGCGAACGCCGAGCGGTGGCTGACCGGCCTGGGCAAGCTGGACCGGGCGACGTTCGACGCCATCTGGACGAGTGACAAGACCGCGAGTGAGAAGGCCGTCGCCTGCATCGCGCTGGGCAAGCCCGAAGCGAAAACGGCACTGGACGACGCCCGCGACATCACCAAGGACGCGCCGACGGGCGTGCCGACGGTGATCGCGGATGAGGCCGACCCGTTCGTGAAGGCGAACCTGGCCGCGGCCTACGCCCGCGCGCTCGCCGGCAAGAAGGTGTACGAGGAGGCACTCCTGGCGGTGAAGGGGGTGAAGGCCGAAGAGGTGGTCGATCCGTCCGCGTTCCTGTTCTTCAAGGCGGTGGCCGAGCACAGCGTGGCCGGCTACCAGAAGGCCCGCAAGGTGGACGCGGTGGCCTCGCTCACGCGGCTGCTGGACGATGCCACCGACACGCCCGACCGCTACAAGATGGTCGCCACGCTCATGTTCTTCGACCTGCAAAACTGGTCGAAGGACGAGAAGAACCTTAGCAACATCGGCAAGCTGATGGACAGCAGCGGGCGGCGGCTCGACTTGGCCCGCGGCGGGCAGACGACCCAGGACATCCAGAAGCGGATCCTCTTCCGCCTGGACGAGAAGATCAAGCAGTTGGAGAACGAGGCGAACGGGAACGGCGACGGCCCGCCGGCGGACGGCCCGCCCGGTGACGGCAAGGGGAACAACCCGAGCAAGCCGAAGGACAAGAGCGACCTGCCGGACGCCGGCGCGGCCGAGGGCAGGATCGACGATAAGAAGCTGCGGCAGATCGCCGAAATGTGGGGCACGCTGCCGGACGCCGAGCGGATCAAGATCGCGCAGAAGATGGTGCAGGACGCCCCGGCCAAGTACAAGCCGTATGTGGAAGAGTACTTCAAGGCGCTTCAGAACAGCAAGTGATCTTGTAGGGCGGGCGAGCCGTGCTCCGTGAGGAGCCGGGTGTGTTGAAGAACCCGGCGGCTCACGCCGCTCGGCTCGCCAAGCGCCGACCATTTCACCCCAACTCGACCGCCACCACGCTGGCGCTGCCCCGCACGTACACCCGCGTGCCCACAAACGCCGGGTGCGAGTACAGTCCCTTCTCGGTGGCGAACACCTTCAGCCGGGCGAGCGCCGCCCACTCGTCGGCCGTCGGGTCGAACAACACCAGTTCGCCGTCCATGCTGACCGCCAGCGCCCGCGTGTCGGTGGCCACGAGTGCCGTGTAGCGGTGGAACGCCTTGTCGTCCGAGTCCCACTTCGTGTTCAACCCGCCCTTCACGTCGAGCGCGTACAGCCGCTTCCAGACGCCCAGCACGCGCCCGCCGACCACCACCGGCGTGTGCGTGTCGGGGGCCAGCTTCTTGTTCGTCGCCACCGCCTTCGCGTCGATCTTGCCGTCGGTGCTGAATTGGTAGAGCCGCGTGCCGTTGTTCTCGGTCGTGACGAGAAGCTTGCCGTCCACGTCGATGGGGGTGGGCACGTTGAAGTCGTTCGGGGCGTCGGGCTTGAGCGTCCAGAGCCGCTTGCCGGTGGCGGCGTCCCACCCGCCGAGCGTGTCGGCGTCGTGTCCGACGATCTGGCTCACCCCGCCGAACGTGCCGGCCAGCAGCGACCCGTACCCGGCCGGCTTGCCCGGCGTCTTCCACTTCGTCTTGCCCGTCTTCGGGTCGAGCGCAACGAGGCTGGCGTCCTTCGCGCCGGGGTTCACGATCAGCTTGCCGTCGGCGATTAGCGGGGACGAACACGCCCCCCACTTCGGCTTCTCGGTCGCGTCGAACTCCAGCGGCAGGTCGAGTTCCCACTCGACTTCGCCGGTCTTCAATTTCAGGCACGCGAGGTGGCCGAACGCGCCGAACAGGTACACGAAGTCGCCGTGAATGAGAGGCGTGGCCCGCGGGGAGTTGCCGT
>JANNVG010001252.1:0-2495 GCA_031414395.1 Fimbriiglobus sp. | reverse complement strand
GGCGCGCGCGCGGCTCGTCGGCCGAGGCCACTCCCACCAACTCAGTCGTCGGCGTTCACCGGGTTGCCGTCGCCGCGGGCGGCCAGCCGCGACAGCACCGACAGGCTGACACTCGACTTGAGCGACCGCACCGACCCGTCGCCCAGCGCCACGTTGCACACGCCGGTGTGGAAGCCGTACAACTCGCCCTGGTTCCAGGCGTTGACGGTTTGGGCAGCCGGCACGTGGGCGGCGGTGCTCACCTTGCCGAGCGGGATGCCGCCGGGCGTGACCGGCCCTTGCGTGCCGGCGCACACGATGCCGTTCGACCCCTGGCCCCACGCCCCGCGGACGCCCCAGGCGGTGGTGGTGCCGGGGTCGTACATGCGGCCGCCCGACCACCCCTCGTTGCGGGCGCCGCTCTCGCCCAGCATGAGGGTGTTGGTCAGCCCGTCGGTGACGGCCAGCAGGTTCGTGCGGCGGTTGGACGACAGGACGCCGAAGTTGGCGTCGCCGGTCGGGGCGGTGTACCCCATGGCCGTCCACACGGCCGCGTTACTGTTCGCGCGGGTGGTCGGCCAGTAGTCGGACACGGCCGGGGTGAAGCCGGCGATGTTAGCGTTGGTGATGGTCTTCCCGCTCGGGCTGCTCGGGCACTCGAAGGTGGGGATGCGGAGGCTCGTCACCGGGCGGTTGGCCGTGTTGTCCCAGTTCAGCTTGTAGTTGTACCCGCCGGTGCTCGCCTTCAGCACGTTGTCCTGCTCGATGTACGGCAGGATGACCGACAGGAAGCTGTGGTTGGCGTAGGTGTAATTGGTGCCGGTGAAGGTGGCGTAGTCGGCCAGGTCGGGGATGAGGGTGGCGGTCGCCCCGGTCTGGACGATGCCCGGCGGGAGCGACTGGTATGCGCTCTCGTAGTTGTGGCAGGCGAGGGCGAGCTGCTTCAGGTTGTTGGAGCACTTCATGCGGGCGGCGGCCTCCCGCACCTTCTGCACGGCCGGCAGCAGCAGCCCGATCAGGATGGCGATGATGGCGATGACGACCAGCAGTTCGATCAGCGTGAACCCACGGTGAGCCGTGTGGCGCATGGGAAACACCTCGGACGAGGAATGGAAAGAGAGGGGATTCCGGATGATAGCAGCCGGCGCGAGCCGTCGGCCACAAGTATCAGTACACCCGCCGGCGGCCGATTTCACCCCACTTCACACGACCCTCACAATTCCCCCACCCGCTCACTTGCCCTTGGCCGCCTCCGCGCTGGCGATCTCGGCCAGCCGGTCGTCCACCGCCCGCACCGTCTGCCAGTCCTTCTTGTACTCGACCGGGTGGAACTTCACCGCCCCGCCGGGCTTGTACTTGTCGCCCACCGCCCCGTCGAACGGGAACTTCCTGAACCCCGTCAGCACCTTCTTCACCAGGTCTTCGGGCAGTTTGTGCGACACGCCGAAGCACACCTTCGGGTAGTCGCCGAACGTGTGCAGCACCTTGTACTTGTCCGCCGTCAGCTTCACCAGCCCCCGCTTCTTCTCGTCGTCGGTCGGCTCCGGGCGGGCCAGCTCGCGGTCCAGCAGGTCGCTGGCAATGCACACGGCGTCGGCTTCGCCCTTCACCAGTTGGGCGAGGGCCAGCTCGTACCGGCCGGGCAGGAGCACGGCGTAGTCGGCCTCCGGCAGCATCTTGTGCTCGTCGAACAGGTGGACGAACGGCGCCTTCGCGCCCGAGTGGCTGGACATGCCGGAGACGGACAGCTTCTTCCCCCGCAGGTCGGCCAGGGTCTTCGCCGGGCTGTTCGCCGGCACCAGCACCTTCACCCGATAAGTGTACTTGTCGTCCTTGTCGGCCGGCACCACCAGCGGGCGGAAGCCGGCCGTGTTCACCGCCTGCCGCACCTGCCCGGTGGTGAACGCGGTGACGTGCAGGTGGCCTTCGCCCAGTGCGTTCAACTGCGAGCCGAACGACTTCACCACCCCCATGTCGTCCTCCACCGGCCGCCCGTCCTCGCCGGGCGGCGGGGTGGCCGCGAACCCCGGCGGCGGGACCACCTGGGGCACCTTCTTGAGGTACTTGCACGGCACGCCGGTCTCTTTGCTCATGTGCGCCAGGAAGGCCGCCCACGTCTCCTCGTCCTGGTCCGGGTTGCCGCCGGGGATCTCGCAGAAGAACAGCACGGCCGGCGCTTTCGCGCCATCCGGAGTGTCGGCGATCAGGTCTTTGTTCTCGTCGGTGAACTTCTTGTCGAGCGTGCCGTACTTCTCGGCGGCCACCGCGTACCCGTTCAAGATCTTCCGCGGCGGCTGCTTCGGGTTGAGGGCGTAGAACACCCCGAACACCGCGGCGGCGGCCACGATGAGCAGGCCGGGGATGACCAGCCCGCCGACGACGGACCCGTTCGACTTCTTGGCGTCCGCCGGCGGGGCGGGGGCGTTCGGCGTGGCGTCGGCCATGGTGGTCCCTCGGAGGTTGCTGTCGGTGTATTCATCCGGCCGAAACGCGGCGCGAAGAAATGGCGAAACGGC
>JANNVG010001251.1:0-1937 GCA_031414395.1 Fimbriiglobus sp. | reverse complement strand
AAACATACGGGGGGGGCGGTTTCGCTGTGCACCCCCCCCGCCGCTTCATGTGTGCCGTGAGGCACAACAGGCTCAGTCCTGCTTCTTTTCTTCTTTCTTCGGCTCATCCTTCTTCTTCTCGTCCTTCTTCGGCTCTTCCTTCTTCGGCTCGCCGACCACCGGCATGATGACCGGCGGGGTCATCACCGGGCCGCCGACCGAACCCATGGTGGGCACGCAGCCGCCCATCACCGGGCCGGACATCATGACCGGGCCGCTCATCACCGGGCTGCTCATGACCGGCGTGCTGCCGAAGCAACCGCTACTGACCGGGGCGGCCATCACCGGGCTGCTCATGCTGCTGCCGTGGCAGCTCCCGCTGACCGTCACCGGGGCGCTGCCGTGGCAGCTCGACATGGTGCTGGTGCTGCCGTTGCAGCCGCGACCGCCGAACAGCTTGGCCTTGATGCCGAACAGCCCGCTGCCGCCGCTGGACGCCATCGTGCCGTTGCAGCCGTTAGACACCATCACCGTACCCGTGCAGCCGCTGCTCGCCGGGGCCGCCGACACCATGCCGTTGCAGCTGCTGGCTACCACCGCCGTCGAGCCGTTGCAGCTTTTGCCGCGAAGGAGACCGAACGCGGCCACATCGCCGCCCGAAGTCGCCGCCATCATCATGACCATCGTGTACATCGCTGCCGTCCTCCATTCCGTGTTGTGGGCTCCGGTTCAAACAGTAAAAAGAGGACCGTCGGCCACTGCTTCAGCAGCACCATGATCGGCGATCCGTGACCGGCTTGGAGATCGTTGTCGGGGTTCTGGGATAACTAGTGGGGTCAGGCGATCTAGCTTTGGGATACTAGGAGTGCCTTCCGACACCGTCAATACTAATCTAGGTGGTCTGAGAGATTTCGCCAGTCTGCTCAAGCTTTTCCGTCTGGCGGGCGCGTCACACATGGTTGGGTCGTACCGCTCGTCGCGCCTGAGACACTTGTTCCGGTCGTGCCCCCCGCATTGTGGACGTGCCTGTCCAACAGGGTGTGCCACGGGAAATCGGAATTGAGTACCCCCACCCGGACGGCTTCGCCGTCCGACCTCCCCCGCACGGGGGGAGGTGGGGTTGCGGTCGGACGGCTTCGTTGTCCGACTTCCCCCGCACGGGGGGAGGTGGGGGTTGTTGGCCAAGCCGCACCAGCCACCCACGCTACGAACCCACCAACCCCGACCTCCCCCCCGTGCGGGGGAGGTCGCCGGAGTTCACGACGAGACCCCGGCGGGTGGGGGGTACTGCCCGCTTCCAGCGGCACACCCTGTCCAACATTTCCTCGGAGGATTCGTTGACTCCTCCAGTGGGTCGGCCGATCCATACTGTACTCGCACCGTGTGTCGCACCAGGGAGGGACGGTCGTGACAGCCAAGTCGTTGACGCCAGTGGCGGTCGAAGCGGTGCCACCGCTCTCGCCCAAGTGGGGGTGGCGGGTGACACTCGCCGGCCTCGCCGCGTGTGCCGTGGCCGCCGCCCTCGGGTTCGCCATCGACCTGTCGGCCGTCGCCGGTCAGCCGCCCGAAATGGCCGAGCGGTTGAAGTGGGCGAGCGGGCAGGGCGGGGTGAACAGCATGAAGTCGGAGGGCGAGCTGCGGCGGTTGCAGGCGGAGATCGGCCAGACGACGCCGCTCAGCACGGTGCGGGTCGGGCTGGTGGCGGCCGGCGTGTTGGCCGCCGCGAGCGGGGTGTGGGTGCGGGGCGGGCACCGGCTGGCGTGGCTGGCGTTCGCCGCCGCCGCGTGGCTCGGCGGGGTCGGCCTGCCCATGCACTGGGACTCGCTCAAGCTCCCGCTGTGGGTGGGCGGCACGCTCGCCGCCGTCGGCGGCGGGCTGGGCTTCCTGCCGCTCAAGTGGCGGCTGTCGGTCCTGGCCGTGGCCGTGCTCGTCCACTTCGGCGGCACGCTCACCGCCAC
>JANNVG010001250.1:0-11899 GCA_031414395.1 Fimbriiglobus sp. | reverse complement strand
CATGGAGAGGGGGCCGGGGGGTGAGGTTCTTGATACCCTTGCACCCACGAGGGCGACCCATGCGGCTGATCAAGCTGAAGGCGATGAAGCGGATCAACGGCCTGCACTTCACCCCGGACGGGCGGAAGCTGCTGGCCGTGGGTGGGAGGTACGCCAACAATGCCGACGAACTCCGGTGGGTTAACGTGCCGGTGATGACGGAATGGTACCGCGTGCCGATCTACTCTTTCCGCTACGCCCTCTCGCCAGACTGCACACGACTGGCGGTCGGCAGCGTGCCCGCCTTCTCGGGTTGGGACTCGCCCCGCCCTCCGCTGGTGGTGTTCGACCCGACCGATCCGACGTGGCACGAGGACGAATCGCGGTGGAAGGAACTACCACTCCCTGCAGGCAGTGCGGCCGTGGGTTTGGCGTTCCTGCCGGACGGGGACAAGTTGGTCGTCGGCTTCACCATCCCTGGCTCCGCATACAGCGAGTTGTTCTCACGACTTGCTGTCCTTTCAGTCACCGCACCCGAAAGCATTTCTCTCGACGATCGTGCGAATTGCCCAGGGTTGATCGTGACCTCGCCCGACGGTTCGCGCTTCGCCGCCTGTGATCATTATTCACCCCGCGAGGTGACTCTGTTCCCGGTCGATTCTGCCAGCCCCTGTTCCACGTTCACGCCGCCGGGGTCGCCCACCCGACACCTTGTCTTCTCTCCCGACAGTGGCACGCTCGCCGTCGCACACGCCAAGTCCGTTTTCCTCATTACGGCCGATTCGGACGTTCCGCGGTTCACCCTCGCTCACCCGAAGCAAGCCAATCAGGTCGCGTTCACCCCGGACGGCCGGCGGATTCTCTCGGCGTGCCACGACGGGTTGCTGCGCATCTGGGACGCCGCCAGCGGGCAGTTGGTGACGAGCTACGACTGGGGAATCGGCCAAACCACCGCCGTGGTGGTGGCCCCCGACGGCCTGACTGCCGCCGCCGCCGGCCAAAAGGGGCAGGTTGCGGTGTTCGACCTCGATTAGAGCATTTTCAGTCAGTTCGTTGGGGCGGAACGCCGTTCGAGGTAGGGCGGGCGAGCCGGGCTGCGCCCGCCCTACAAGGTCGCAGTGAACTGCCTGAAAATGCTCTCACGTGATCCACTCGCGGAGCGAGTGGGCCACATTTTTTTCACCCCCCGCGAGAAGCGACGGCCGGGGTGTCCTATAAAGATGTGTGTCCTTCCGGTTCCTCGCGCCCCGGTCGGTCGCACGAACGGGCACGGGGTGATGGTCGCCCCCAACAACCCGGTCACGGGATGACGGTCGACCACCCGTTGCCCCTCCCCTTCAGGTCCACCCCACCGCCGGCACTCCACCGCCGCCCGACAGCGGCGGTCGTCGTCTGCGCCGGCGACCCCACCACACGAATGACTTCACCACCCGTACCGCCGCCCGCCACCCCCGCCAAGCGCCCGATCAGTTGGACGAGCCTGTTCTGGATCGGCGGCCTGCACGTGGCGGCGTGCGCCGCCCCGTTCGCCTTCACGTGGAGCGGGCTGGTGGTGTTCGCCGTCCTGTACCTGATTACCGGACTGGGCATCACCCTCGGCTACCACCGCCTGCTGACGCACCGCAGCTTCCACACGAACCGGGTGGTCGAGTTCCTGCTCACCCTGAGCGGGGTGCTGGCCAACCAGGACGGGCCGCTCACCTGGGTGAGCACCCACCGCAAGCACCACACGCACTCGGACGAGCCGGACGACCCGCACAGCCCGGACGGGCACGGCTTCTGGTGGGCGCACGTGGGCTGGTGGGTGACGCCCGAGCGGGAGGACCCGAAGCAGAAGTTCTTCAACGTGAAGGACCTGGCCCGCGACCCGATGCACCGCATGTTCGAGCGGTTCCACTGGCTTTTTCCCATCCTCCTCGGGGTGGTGCTGTACGGGCTGGGCGAGCTGTGGAGCGGTCTGAACGGGCTGAGTGAGCTGGGGAGCGGGAGCGGGCTGAGCTGGGTGCTGTGGGGCGTGGCCGCCCGCACGGTGTTCGTGTACCACGCCACCTGGCTGGTGAATTCGGCCGCGCACAAGTGGGGGTACCAGGGGTTCGACACCGGCGACAAGTCCCGCAACCTGTGGTGGGTGGCCCTGGTGACGTTCGGCGAGGGGTGGCACAACAACCACCACGCGCACCAGCGGTCGGCCGCCCACGGCCTGCGGTGGTGGGAGTTCGACACCACCTACCTGATCATCCGCGGCATGGCGTGGCTCGGGCTGGCCCGCGACATCCATGTGTCGCCCAAGCCGAAGGCCAAGCCGGGCAGCCGCAAGAGCGTGTGGCGGGTGCTGTGGCCGAAGAAGGGCCGTCGGCTGGCGAAGCAAGTAGCGGCCATCAAGTAGGGTCGTGAGTGTCGTCGAAGCGTCCCAAGCCCGACCGTTCGCGGTCGGGCTTGTCGCGTTTCGGGGGCCTGCCGACGACGGGCGTTCGTCGTCGCTGCCCGCACCTTCGACACAATTCCCGGCACCCCAGTTGCATTAGGGGGCGTGCGGCCTTATTTTCGGGTCGGATTGCCCGCATCCACAGACGGATGCCCGTTCCCCGCGCAGCCGGAGCCTCCCATCGTGGCAAGTCTCACCGCCGCTTCCCCAAGCCTCCGCACACCGTTCCCCACTCAAGTCGTTGGCACCAGTCTGCCGCCCAAGCTGTTCGACGGATACGCCCCGCACCCGACCGCGTGGGACGAACTGTTCACCCACAGTGTGTCCCCGCACCCGCACTGCGAGACGCTGTACGAACGACTCGGCGCGCTGCACCTGAACGAGTTCCAGTCCAAGCGGGCGAGCGCCGACCTGGCGTTCGTGAATCAGGGCATCACGTTCAGCGTGTACGCCGACCAGCGCGGCGTGGAGAAGATCTTCCCGTTCGACCTGATCCCGCGGACTATCCCGGCGGGCGAGTGGGGCGTGCTCGAAGCCGGCCTGATCCAACGGGTGCGAGCGCTCAACCTGTTTCTGCACGACGTGTACCACGACCAGCACATCCTGAAGGAAGGGCGGATCCCGACGGAACTGGTGCTCGGGTCGAAGGGCTACCGCAAGGAGATGGTCGGGTTCACGCCGCCGGGTGGGGTGTACGTTCACATCTGCGGCACCGACCTGATCCGCGACACCGACGGTCAGTTCTTGGTGCTGGAGGACAACGGCCGCACGCCGAGTGGGGTGAGCTATGTGCTCGAAAACCGGGCGGTGATGAAGCGGGTGTTCCCGCAGTTGTTCCACGACATCCGGGTGAAGCGGGTGGAGGACTACCCGCTGCGGCTGCGGGAGGCGCTGTCGTCGGTCGCGCCCGTGGGGGCCGACGCCCCGCCGTGCGTGGTGGTGCTGTCGCCGGGGCAGTACAACTCGGCGTACTTCGAGCACAGCTTCCTGGCCCGTCACATGGGCGTCGAACTGGTGTTCGGGGCCGACCTGTTCGTTCACGACGACGTGGTGTACCTGAAGACGACTCGCGGGCCGCAGCGGGTGGACGTGATCTACCGCCGACTCGACGACGACTTCCTCGACCCCGAGACGTTCCGCCCCGACAGCCTGCTCGGCGTGCCGGGGCTGTTCCGGGCGTACCGCGCCGGCAACGTCACACTCGCCAACGCGGTGGGAACGGGCGTGTGCGACGACAAGGCGGTGTACCCGTACACGGAAGACATGATCCGCTTCTACCTGGGCGAAGAGCCGATCCTGCGGAACGTGCCGACGTACATCTGCGCCCGCCCGGACGACATGGCCTACACGCTCGCCAACCTGGACAAGCTGGTGGTGAAGGCGGTGAACGAGAGCGGCGGGTACGGCATGCTCATGGGTCCGTACAGCACGGCGGCACAGCGGGCGGAGTTCGACGCGAAGATCCGGGAGAACCCGCGGAACTACGTCTCCCAGCCGGTCGTCACGCTCAGCACCTGTCCGACCTGGACGGAAGACGGGGTCGCACCGCGGCACGTGGACCTGCGGCCGTACATTATTACGGGAAGTAGCACGTGGATTCTGCCCGGCGGGTTGACGCGCACGGCGTTGGTGAAAGGCTCGCTGGTGGTGAACAGCAGCCAGGGCGGGGGCAGCAAAGATACGTGGGTGTTGGAGTAGGTCGGGATGTGCCCGACGCCAACCGGCACGGCGGAGGAGACAAACTGCCCGCCCCGGAGGGGCGACCGGTGTTAGCCAGGGGTGGAGTGGCGAGCCGCAGGCGAGCGACGGAACCCCTGGACACGGAGGCGAAATGGGTGAAGCCCCGGAGGGGCGACAGGCGATGGTTCTGCCGCCCCTCCGGGGCTGAGTGGTTCTCGGGCACTGGTCCAGGGGTTCCGTTCGCTCCGCGAACTCCACCCCTGGTTAACATCGGTCGCCCCTCCGGGGAGAGCGGTTCACGCCGGGCGAAGCGAATGATCTCAAGAGTCGCTGAGCACTGCTTCTGGTTGGCCCGCTACCTGGAGCGGGCGGAGAACACCGCGCGCGTGTTGGAGGTGAACCACACCCTGCTGCTCGACTTCCACGTGCCGGTGGAAGAGCAGTGGAAGCCGCTGCTCATCATCTCCGGCGTGCACGAGTACAAGGGCGCCGTCACCGCCGAGGGGGTGCAAGAGCACCTGACGTGGGACGCCGACAACCCGGTGAGCATCGCCAGCTCGCTCTGGTGGGCGCGGGAGAACGCCCGCATCATCCGCGAGGTGATCTCGGGCGAGATGTGGGAGCGGATGAACTTCTACCACCTGTGGATGCAGAACGGCGGCGGGCGGCAGTCGTACGACACCAACCGCCACGACTTCTACGCCCAGGTGCGGCGGATCAACCAACTGCTGCACGGCATCGCCGACGCCACCATGAGCCACGGCGAGGCGTGGGAGTTCTTCAAGCTGGGCACCTATTTGGAGCGCGCCAGCCAGACCGCCCGCATCATGGACGTGAAGTACCACACCCTGTTGCCCAGGCTGGAAGACGTGGGCAGCCCGATCGACAACGCCCACTGGGTGGCCATCCTGATGAGCTGCTCGGGGTACGAGCCGTTCCACAAGAAGCCGCGGCTGACCACCCTCGACCCCGGCATGGCCGTCGCCGAGTTCCTCATCTTCGACGACCAGTTCCCGCGGTCCATTCGCCGCTGCCTGTGGGAGTGCGAGTGGGCCTCCGCCTCGGCCGCCGGCAACGCCGCCGGGCGGGAGACGACCGAGGCCGAACGGACGATCGCCCGCCTGATCGCCCACCTGGACGGCCGCACCATCACCGACGTCATCCGCGAGGGGCTGCACGAGACCCTGACGCACGTGGTCGATGCCGTCCACGCCATCGGCCAGAGCATCCACGGCACGTTCTTCAACCCGCCGACCAAGATGACGCAGACGCAGACGACGGGCGGGATGACGCAAACGATGGGCGGGATGACACAGAGCCAGAGTTGAAACACCCTCGTTCCCACGCTCCGCGTGGGGACGAACTCCGGACGCTCCGCGTCCCCCACCGACGCGGAGCGTCAGACGCCACGCTCCCACGCGGAGCGTGGGAACGAGGAATTGAATGGGCATTCGCGTCGCGCTCCGTCACGTCACCCGGTACTCGTTCGACCGCCCGGTGTCGCTCCACCCGCACGTCGTGCGGCTGCGGCCGGCCCCGCACGCCCGCACGCCCATCGCCAGTTACTCCCTCCGCATCGAGCCGAACCCGCACTTCCTGAACTGGCAGCAAGACCCGTACAGCAACCACACCGCCCGGCTGGTGTTCCCCAAGCTGGCCGGCGAACTGGTCGTCACGGTGGACCTGATCGCCGACCTGGTGCCCATCAACCCGTTCGACTTCTTCGTCGAGGAGTACGCGAAAGAGTACCCGTTCCAGTACGACGACGCCCTCGCCCGCGAACTGGTGCCGTACCTGGAGACGCTCCCGGCCGGGCCGCGGCTGCAAGCGATCATCGACGCCGAGCGGCGGACCGGCGTGCAGATGAACGACTTCCTGGTGGCACTCAACCGGCGGATCCAACAGGAGGTGTCCTACGTCATCCGCATGGAACCGGGCGTGCAGGCACCGGAAGAGACACTCGAGCTCGGCCGCGGGTCGTGCCGCGATTCAGCGTGGCTGCTCGTCCAACTGTGTCGGCACCTGGGCCTCGCCGCCCGGTTCGTGTCCGGCTACCTGATCCAACTCGTCGCCGACGACAAGCCCATCGAAGGCCCGGAAGGCCCGACGGCCGACTTCACCGACCTGCACGCCTGGGCCGAGGTGTACGTGCCCGGTGCCGGGTGGGTCGGCCTCGACCCGACGAGCGGGTTGCTCGCCGCCGAGGGGCACATCCCGCTCGCCTGCACCGCCGACCCGCAGACTGCCGCGCCGGTGAGCGGGTCGTTCTCGTGGACCAAGCTGCACGACGACGACAAGGTGGAAGAGACGTTCGGCTTCGAGATGTCCGTCACCCGCATCGGCGAGACCCCGCGCGTCACACTGCCGTACACCGAAGAACAGTGGCAGGCGATTGACTCGCTGGGTCGCAGCATCGACCGCGACCTCCGCGAGTGGGATGTGCGGCTGACGATGGGCGGGGAACCGACCTTCGTGAGCATCGACGACCGCGACGCCGACGAGTGGAACACCACCGCCCTCGGCCCGCACAAGCGGAAGCAGGCCGTCACGCTGCTGAAGCGGATGCGGGACCGCTTCGCCCCCGGTGCCCTGCTGCACTTCGGCCAGGGCAAGTGGTACCCCGGCGAGCAACTGCCGCGGTGGGCGTTCGGCTGCTTCTGGCGGAAGGACGGCGAGCCCATCTGGACCGACCAGACGTTGATCGCGGACGAGGAGAAGGCTTACGGCTTCGGGGCGGAGGACGCGTCTCGCTTCGCCCGCCTGCTCGCCGAAAAGCTGGGCGTCGATCCGGCGCACGTCATCCCCGGCTACGAGGACGTGCTGTACTACATGTGGAAGGAGCGGCGGCTGCCGGCGAACGTCGACCCGCTCGACAGCAAGCTCGACGACCCGATGGCCCGCGCGCGGCTGGCGAAGGTGTTCGAGCAGAAGCTCGGCAGCGCCGTCGGCGTGGTGATGCCCGTCCGCAAAGCGGCGAGCGGGTGGGAGAGCGGGCCGTGGGTGCTCCGCGGAGATCACCTGTTCCTGCTGCCCGGCGACAGCCCGATGGGGCTTCGCCTGCCGCTCGACTCCCTGCCGCAGGAAGACCCGGCGAACCGCCAGTTCATGGTGGAACGAGACCCGTTCGCGGCGCGGGAGCCGCTTCAAATGCGGAATGCGGAGCGCGGAATGCGGAATGAAATCCTGCAACACCGCACCACGGACACGCCACATCGGAACGGCCGGGCCGTGTCTCCCATTCCGCATTCCACACTCCGCAATCCGCACTCCCCCGTGGTCCGCACCGCCCTGTGCGTCGAACCCCGCGACGGCACCCTGCACGTGTTCATGCCGCCGCAGCGGTTCCTCGAAGACTACCTGGAGCTCGTCGCGGTCGTCGAAGCGACCGCCGCCGAACTCGACCTGCCGGTTCTCCTCGAAGGGTACAAGCCGCCGCACGACCCGCGGGTGAACCACTTCTCGATCACCCCCGACCCCGGCGTGATCGAGGCGAACGTCCACCCGGCGGCCAGTTGGGACGAGCTGGTGGACATCACCACCACCGTGTACGAGGAGGCCAAGCAGAGCCGCCTGTGTACCGAGAAGTTCATGCTCGACGGCCGGCACACGGGCACCGGCGGGGGCAACCACATCGTCCTCGGCGGGCCGACGCCCGGCGACAGCCCGCTGCTGCGTCGGCCGGACTTGCTCAAGAGCCTCGTCGGGTTCTGGCAGAACCACCCGAGCCTGTCGTTCCTGTTCAGCGGGCTGTTCGTCGGGCCGACGAGCCAGCACCCGCGGGTGGACGAAGCCCGGCACGACGCGCTGCGTGAACTCGAACTCGCCTTCGCCCAGGTGGGCATCGGGCACAACCCGCCGGCGTGGCTGGTGGACCGCCTGTTCCGCAACCTGTTGACCGACCCGACCGGCAACACGCACCGCACCGAGTTCTGCATCGACAAGCTGTTCAGCCCCGACTCGGCGTCCGGGCGGCTCGGGCTGCTCGAACTGCGGTCGTTCGAGATGCCCCCGCACGCCCGCATGAGCTGCGCCCAACAACTGCTGCTGCGGGCGATGGTGGCCGGCTTCTGGCGGAAGCCATACACCCGCAAGCTGGTGCGGTGGGGCACGTCCCTGCACGACAAGTTCATGCTCCCGCACTTCGTCGCCGAGGACTTCACCGACGCGCTCGAAGAGCTGCGGTTGCAGAGCGGCTACCAACTGGAACCGGCGTGGTTCGCCCCGCACGTCGAGTTCCGCTTCCCGGTCATGGGCACCGTCTCGCAGCGCGGGGTGAAGCTGGAACTGCGAACGGCCATCGAACCGTGGCACGTGCTGGGCGAAGAGACCACCGCGGCCGGCACCAGCCGGTACGTCGATTCGTCCGTCGAGCGCCTTCAGGTGAAGGTACGGGGGCTGACCGACGCGCGGCACGTCCTGACGTGCAACGGCCGCCGCGTGCCGCTGCACCCGACCGGCACGGCCGGCGAGTTCGTGGCCGGCGTGCGGTACCGCGCGTGGCAGCCGCCGAGTTGCCTGCACCCGACCATCCCGGTCCACGCCCCGCTCGTGTTCGACCTGCTGGACACGTGGAACGACCGCAGCGTCGGCGGCTGCACCTATCATGTGTCACACCCCGGCGGGTTGTCGCCCGACAACTTCCCGGTGAACGGCGTGACCGCCGAGAGCCGTCGCATCGCCCGCTTCTTCGCCTTCGGCCACACGCCCGGCCCGGTGGTCGTGCCGCCCGCCGAACCCGACGCCGAGTTCCCCCTCACGCTCGACCTGCGGAAGCCGGCCCCGTGGCGGTACACGCCGAAGGTGCCGGTCGAGGTGCCCGTGCCGACCGGGCGCGTGCCGGCGAGTGTGGTAGAATGACCTCGGTGTGGCGGGTTGCGTACCCCCCACCCGCCGGCGTCGCTCCGCTCCGCTCGGCGACCTCCCCCACAAGGGGGGAGGTGGGTGTCATGGGCTTCATCGCTCAGGCCACTCCCGCGCAAGGCCCTGGAACCCCCACCTCCCCCCTTGTGGGGGAGGTCGGAACGCGCAGCGTTCCGGGTGGGGGGTGGTTTCCCCCACCGCACCTGCCCGAATGCCCCACCGCCTCCTCCACCCGCCGGACGACGCCCACGCCGCCCCGCGTGTCGAACTGCGTCCGGGGTTCGACGAGGCCACCGACGCCGCCGGCCTGCCCCGCCCGCACTGGCTGAAGCTGTTCGACTCGCTCGCCCACCTCGGCCCGACCGAAATCGCCCGCCGGTGGCGCGAGGCCCGCGACCTGATCCGCGCCAACGGCGTGACGTACAACGTGTACGGCGACCCGCACGGCATCGCCCGTCCGTGGCAACTCGACCCCATCCCGCTCGTCGTCTCGTCCGCCGACGCCACCACCCTCGAGCGCGGCCTCGTCCAGCGGGCACGCTTGTTAGAGTTACTCCTCGCCGACCTGTACGGCCCGCAGCGACTCATCGCCCAAGGCGTCGTGCCGGCCGAACTGGTGTTCGCCAACCCCGGCTTCCTGCGACCGATCCACGGGCTGAACGTGCCGGGCGGGCGCTACCTGCACCTGTACGCGGCGAACCTCGGGCGGAGTTCCGATGGCCGCTGGCGGGTGATCGGCGACCGCACGCAAGCGCCGTCCGGTGCCGGGTACGCGCTCGAAAACCGCATCGTCATGACCCGCACGCTGCCGGAGGCGTTCAAAGACTGCCGGGTGCAGCGGCTGGCCCGCTTCTTCCAGAGCTTCAAAGATACGCTCCGCGCGCTCGCCCCACGGAACAAAGAGAACCCCCGCGTCGTGCTGCTCACGCCGGGGCCGTACAACGAGACGTATTTCGAACACGCCTACCTCGCCCGCTACCTGGGGTACACGCTCGCCGAAGGCGGCGACCTGACGGTGCGCGACAACCGCGTGTTCCTGAAGGTGCTCGGCGGGCTTCAGCCGGTGGACGTGATCTTCCGCCGACTCGACGACGACTTCTGCGACCCGCTGGAGCTGCGGCCCGACTCCTTCCTCGGCGTGCCGGGGTTGGTGAACGCCGTGCGGCGGGGCACGGTGACGGTGGCGAACGCCCTCGGCACGGGTGTCATCGAGACGCCGGCCGTGCTCGCCTTCCTGCCGCGGCTGTGCAAGGAGCTGTTGGGCGAAGACCTGTTGCTCGAATCGACCCCGACGTGGTGGTGCGGCGACCCCGACTCCCTGCGGTACGTGATCGACCACTTCGACCAGTTGGTGATTAAACCCACCTTCCCGGCCGCACGGATGGAGCCGGAGTTCCCGTCCGAGTTGAGTGCCGAACGGCGGAGCCAGTTGCTCGCCCGCCTCCGCCACCGCCCGCGGGAGTTCGTCGCCCAGAGCCGCATGGACCTGTCGAGTACGCCCGTGCTGGACGGCGACAAACTGGTCCGCCGCAAGCTGGTGGTGCGGTCGTACCTGGCGGCCGACGTCGGCGGCGGGTTCGCCTTCATGCCCGGCGGCATGACTCGCGTGAGCGCCACGTCGGACGCACCGGTGGTGTCGATGCAGCGGGGCGGCGGGAGCAAAGACACGTGGGTGCTGGCGGACACTGCGGTCAGTGAATTCAGCCTGCTGCCGGCCGGCGGGTCTCGCGTGCCCATCACCCGCAGCGGGGGCGACCTGCCCAGCCGGGCGGCCGACAACCTGTTCTGGCTGGGGCGGTACGCCGAGCGGGCCGAGGGGCTGGCCCGGCTGGTCCGCGGCATCGTGGTGCGGATCAGCGAGCGGTCGGGCATCGGCGACAACTCCGAGGTGCCGTCCCTGTTGCACGCCCTGGCCGTGCAGGCCGACGCGAAGGCCAAGCGGCCCGCACCGACCGACGACCCGTTCGCCCGCGTGCGGCCCGCCGTGTTCAACACCGACAACCCGAAGAGCCTGGCGTCGGTGGTGCGGTCGGTGCGGCACGTGGCGTCGGTGGTGCGGGACCTCATCTCGCTGGACTTGTGGCGGGTGGTGAACATGCTGGGCGAGTGGACGAACGAGCCGCCCGACGACCCGACGCCCGCCGAGGTGCTCGACCTGTTGCACCGGAGCGTCATCACCCTGGCGGCGTTCGGCGGGCTGGCGGCCGAGAGCATGACCCGCGGGGAGGGGTGGCGGTTCCTGGACATGGGCCGCAAGCTGGAGCGGGCCGTTCACACCATCACCCTGTTGAAAACGACGCTGGTGGTGCCGGCGGCGAACGAGGGGCCGGTACTCGACGCCGTGCTGGAAGTGATGGACAGCCGCATGACCTACCGCCGCCGCTACCTGGGCAGCCTGCGGGCCGAGGCGGTGCTCGACCTGGTGGTGGACGACGAGACGAACCCGCGGTCGCTCGCCTCGCAGCTGGTAGACCTGTTGGACGACGTGGACCACCTGCCGCGGAGCGGCGGGGCCGGGCGGTCGGCCGAGCAGCGGTTCGCGCTGTCGGCAGTGGCGTCGGTACGGATGGCCGAGCCGGACAAGCTGGCGGCGGTGGACGACGGCACCCGCCCGGCGCTGAACGAGTTGCTCGACCTGGTCGGCGGCTGGCTGCCCATCCTGTCGGACGCGATCACCCAACAGTACCTGAGCCACCTGCAAGTGTCGCGGCACCTGGCCACGCCGGAGGCCGCCCGCCGCACATCGGCCGACGGCAGCGGCGGCGGGCTGTGACTTCATGGAGGGCGGGCGAGACGGGCGTAGCCCGGCGACCCCCGCCACGGTCAATTGTGGCGGGGGGCGCCGGGCTACGCCCGTCTCGCCCGCCCGCCCTGAAGTCACAGCCCGCCGCCGCTGCCGGCGGCCGATGTGCGGCGGGCGGCCTCCGGCGGGGGCAGGGGCCGCGACTCGTGCGG
>JANNVG010001249.1:0-2873 GCA_031414395.1 Fimbriiglobus sp. | reverse complement strand
GGGTCGCCGGCGAAGCGCCGGCTCGCCCGCCCTACCAGACTGCTTGCGGTACACCACAATTGCCGTCGCCACTAAAGTAGTGAGGTTCCGCCCCGAGGTGTGTGCCCCGCCATGCTGTTGCTGTCTTGCACCGATGTGTCCCGCGGGTACGACGCCACGCCGCTGTTCGAGGGCGTGAGCTTCGAGTTGCACGCCGGCGAGCGGGTCGGGTTCGTCGGGCCGAACGGGGCGGGCAAAACCACCCTTTTGCGCATCCTGTCGGGCGACGACGACCCCGACACCGGCAAGGTGCAACTGCACGCCGGCGCGCGGGCCGGCGTGCTCCTCCAGGTGGCCGCGTTCGCTCCGGATCGCACGCTGTTCACCGAAGCGAAATCGGCGCTCGACGAGTTGATCGCCACCCAGCACGAGCTTCAAGAAGTAGCTGAACTGATGGCCACCGCGAGCGAGGGCGAGCACAAGCAACTTGCGGCGCGGTACGAGCGGCTGAACGAACTGCTCTCCGCGAACGACGCTTACACCCTCGACCACAAGGTCGAGGACGTGCTGACGGGGTTGGGGTTCAAGAAGGCGGACTACGACCGCCCGGTGGTGTCGTTCAGCGGCGGGCAACAGCGGCGGTTGCTGTTGGCGAAGCTGCTGCTGAGCGCGCCCGACGTGATGCTGCTCGACGAGCCGACCAACCACCTCGACATCACCACCACGCGGTGGCTCGAAGACTACTTGTGTCGCCAGCCGCAAGGCATGTTGCTCATCAGCCACGACCGCTACCTGCTGGAACGGGTGACGAACAAGACGCTGGAGTTGCACGCCCGCGCGATCACGTCGTACCCCGGCAGCTTCAAGCAGTACGTGCGGCTGCGCGACGAACGGTTCGAGCGGCAGTTGAAGGAGTACGAGTCGCAGAAGGAGTACGTGGAGAAGCAGGAGGAGTACATCCGGCGGGCGCACTACGGGCAACTGGCCAAGCAGGCGCAGAGTCGCGTGAAGGCGCTCGACAAGCTGGAACGGGTCGAGAAGCCGACGAAGGTGAGCGGGCCGAACATTCACTTCCAGGACGTGACCCGCAGCGGCGACATCGTGTTCCACACCGAAGACCTGTGCAAGAGCTACGGGACGAAGGAACTGTTCCGCGACCTGAGCTTCGACGTGAAGCGCGGCCAACGGCTCGGCGTCCTCGGCGCGAACGGGTGCGGCAAAACCACGCTCCTGAGGATTTTGCTCGGCGACGAGTCGCCGACATCGGGGCTGGTGCAGCGCGGGCACCTGGTGTTCACCGGCTACCTCGACCAGCACTTGAAACTGTTGCCCGAGAACGAGCCGGTGCTGCGGGCCATCTGGCCGGAACCCGACCCGGCGCTGACCGAACAGAAGATGCGCGACCTGCTCGGCCGCTTCGGGTTGCACGGGGAGATCGTGCAGCGGCCGGTGAATCAACTGAGCGGGGGCGAGCGGAGCCGGGCGGCGCTGGCCAAGCTGACCGTCGCCGGCACGAACGTGCTGATACTGGACGAGCCGACGAACCACCTCGACATCTGGGCGTGCGAGAGCCTGGAACTGGCACTCAAGGCCTACGAAGGGACGTGCATCGTCGTCAGCCACGACCGCTACTTCCTGAACGCCGTGTGCGACGTGCTCATCGTGTTCGAGTTCGAGCGGCCGGAGGTGGTGTACGGCAACTTCGACACCTACGAGCTGCTGCGGGCGGCGCGGCTCGAAGCCGGCATGGGCCGCGACACGAAGGGGGTGACGGTTCACCGCGAGGCATCACCGAGCGCGAAGCAGCGTCGGAAGCGGAAGTACCCGTTCAAGAAGGCGGCGGAGGTCGAAGCCGACATCGCCACGCTGGAAGCGAAGATCGCCGAACTGGAAGTGGCGCTCACCACGCCCGACGTGTACCGCGATTCGGACAAGGTGAAGAGGACGATGGCCGACATCGCCGCCGGCAAGGTGCGCTTGCCGCAACTGTACGAGCACTGGGAAGAGGCGATGGAACTGAACGGCTGACCCGATTTGGCGAACCCCGACCGCAAGGTCGGCGGGTGCGAACCACAACTGGCACGCCCCCGCGGCCCTTGCGGGCAGGGTTCGCCCGGATCGAACTTGAGCCAATTTGCCACAAGTGAAGAGTCCGATCTCGATTGGCCCCGCGTCACCCGCACGCCTTGCCCTGCCCGATCAACCCGCACTCCGTCGCCCGTTCCGCCGTGATCGCCCCCGTGTTCGGCCGTTCCGGGCACCACTGCCGGCCGATTCAACAGGAGCCAGCCGTACCCTATTACGGCGACGTGCCCCAATCTCAACGGAGTGAGCCAATGCGTAATCGTCTGCTCGGGGCGGTCGCCGCCCTTCTCGGTTGTGCCGCCGTCTCCGCGGCCCAAACGTCCCCGCTCTCGCTGCCCGTGCCGGTCGCCCCGCCGATCCAGGTGCCGGCCGTGCCCGCCGCCCCGCACGGCATGATTCCCGTGCCCGCCGCGCCGGTCATGCTGCCGCCGGCCAGCCTGCCCGCCCCGCCGGCCGCCCCGCCGGTGATGGCCAGCAACCCCGGCTGCGGCACCCCGGCCGTCGTCACCACCGCCGCCGCCCCGTGCAATACGTGCAGCAAGCCGGCCAAGAGGGCGGGCGGCGGGCTGCTCAGCCGGTTCATGATCGGCGAAGGCACCGCCACCCCGCTCGGGTGCGGCTGCCTGGCCGCCGAGCGGACGTTCATGTTCGGCAGTTGCAAGCAGTTCTTCACCCCCGGCCGCACGTGCAGTGGCACCGCCATCGAGTACGGGCCGGGCGGCCTGGGCCACACCGACAACTGCAAGAACGTGGGCAGCTTCATCAACCGCTGACCTCGAACGGGAGCGCGGGATCACGATCAAGGCGCA
>JANNVG010001248.1:0-2833 GCA_031414395.1 Fimbriiglobus sp. | reverse complement strand
AACGCCTGCCGCAAGCCGGGCGAGTGGCAGACCTACGACATCCTGTTCGAAGCGCCGCGGTTCGACGCCGACGGCAAGGTGACGAAGCCGGCGATTTGCACCCTGCTGCACAACGGCGTGTGCGTGCAGAACCACTTCGAGCTGAAGGGCGGCACGTACTTCGACCAGCGGGCGAAGTACGTGAAGCACGCCGAGAAGGCGCCGTTCCGCCTACAGAACCACGGCAACCCGATGCGGTTCCGCAACATCTGGGTGCGGGAGCTGAAGCCGATCGTGGCCAAAGAGCCGGAGAAGAAGCCGGAAGAGAAGAAGGACGGGGAGTGAGGAAGAGTATTGGCCGCACGATGGCAGGCGGACAAAACACGATGCAGACAGAAGACTAACCACAGAGGCACAGGGGCACAGAGAAGACAAGAGCGTGGGTTCAGAACTGAACTCTCTCCTGTCTTCTCTGTGCCCCTGTGCCTCTGTGGTTAGTCTGTCTTCATTCGGATCGTGTTTTCTCTGTCTGCCATCGTGCGGCCAACCTGCTACCCCCGCAGGTTGAACAGCTTCCGCACGGCGTCCAGCAGCGTCGTCTCGCCGGGGTCGTGCCGGGAGGCGTCCTTGAGGGCCGCCATCGGCCCGTGCAGCAGCTTGTTCTGGAACTGGCGGAAGGCGATCTCGATCTGCTCCTTCTCGGCCGGCGTCAGCTTGCCGTTCAGCTTGCCCAGAAGCGGGCCGAGCACCTCCGCCCGCAGTTTGTCCGCCTCGCCGAACAACTCCTTAATCACCGGCCCGCTCTTCCGCCGCTTCCAGTCGTCGGCGAACCTCTTCACCTCCGCCTCGATCACCGCCTCGGCCGGGGCCACGTGCTTCCGCCGCGTGCCGAGTGTCTGTTCCCGCACGCGGGTCAGGTCGTCGATGTTGAACACGAACACCCGCTCGCCGTCGTGAATGAGCGGGTCGAAGTCGCGGGGTACGGCGATGTCGAGGACCACCAGAGTGCCCGCCTGTCGCTTCGGGCGGACGTGCTTGTCGAACCGCGCCCGCGGCATGATCGGCTCGTTCGCCCCGGTGGTGCTGAGCGCGATGTCCGCTTCGGCCAACGCCACGTCCAGTTGCTCCCACGGCACGGCCGCCCCGCCGCACCCGCCCGCCACCTCCGTCGCCTTCGCCGGGCTGCGGTTCGTCACCAGAATCCGCTTCGGCTTCAACTCCTGGAGGTGCTTCAGCGTGAGACGAGCCATCTTGCCGGCGCCGATCACCAGCACCGTTTTGTCGTGGAAGTGGTCGAACACCTGCCGCACGTAGTCGACCGCCACACTCGAAACGGACACGTGCCCGCGGGCGATGCCGGTTTCGGTCCGCACCCGCTTGGCCACCCGCAGGGCGTGCGGGAAGAGCGTGTTCAGCAGCGGGCCGGTGGCGCCGAGCGATTGTGCCAGCTCGAACGCCTGCTTCACTTGCCCGGCGATCTGCCCTTCCCCCACGATGAGGCTGTCGAGACTCGCCGACACCCGCGACAGGTGCCGGACGGCGTGGTCGTCGGCGTGCTCGTACAGCAGCGGGCGGATCTGATCGGCGGGCACGGCGTGAACAGCGGACAGGAAGTCGGCGGCGGCGGGGGCGTCGAACGGCGTCGCGCCGACGGGGCGGGCGACGTACAGTTCGACGCGGTTGCACGTGGACAGCAGCACCACCTCGCACCCGCTCGCGCCGAGGGTGGACACGGCCGCCCGCTGCTTGGCGTCGTCGAACGCCAGCTTCTCACGCAGCTCGACCGCCGCCGTGCGGAAGTTGCACCCGATGGCCCGGAGGTTCATGACGCACCTCCGAGGCGGATGAAACCTACCCCCCCGGCCCCCCTCCCTGGGAGGGAAGGGGGAGTCAAGGCACCCACCTCCCCCCCCTTCTTCTCAGGAAGGGGGGGGCCGGGGGGGGGTAGGTTCTCGCTCTGCTCCCCGCTCCCTTGCGGTCGCGGCTCGTTGGCGAACGGGTGGGCGGCCAGCAGCACCACCAGCATCAGGCCGAACGCGGCGATCGTCAGCCACGCCAGCCGCCGGCCGGACACGCCCGCATACCGCAGGTACAGCAGCACCCCGAACACCGCCCACAGCCCCACCGTGCCCAGCACCTTCAGGTTCAGCCAGTTGTCGCCGAGCTGCGGCCACGGCAGGAGGATCAGCCCCAACAGCAGCCCGACGGTGAGTAGCGGGAAGGCCAGGTTGACCGCCCGTCGGCTCATCGCCTCCAGCCGCTCCAGGCTGAGCAGGTTCATGCGGCCGAGCGGGGGCAGCTTCCGCCGCAGGCGGTCGGCTTGAATCAGGTACATGACACTGGCGAGGCAGCCGACGCACACGCCCACGGCGGCGAGCAGCACGAAGATGCCGTGAACGGTCGCCCACAGCTTGTCACCGAGGACGGCCGTCTTGTCGGCCGATGAAACGGCGAACGCGGCCAGGGCGACGAGGCCGAGGACCATGGGTAGGATGAACACCGCCCACGCCCGGCGGGGGGCGTGCAGCGAGCCGTACAGGGAGAACACGGCCAGCACCCAGGCGACGGCGAGGGTGGCGCCGTAAGCCGCGGCCGGGCTGGGGTGGTGGACGGCCAGGAACACCGAGTGGGTGAACAGGCCGATGCCGCCCCAGACGAGCGCGGCCCACCGCAGGGCGGCACTCGGCCACCGCAGGCGGGCCAACTCGCACCCGAACGCCAGCAGGTAGCTCGCCCCGAAGCAACTGGTGGAGATGTGGATGAGCAGGTCGGACATCGGCGGGGGGTTCGGCAGGTGGGTGGGGGGATTATACATCCCAGTCCGGTGAACCGGCGGCGTGAGCCGCCTGGGTCG
>JANNVG010001247.1:0-1692 GCA_031414395.1 Fimbriiglobus sp. | reverse complement strand
GCGTCGATCAACTCCGTGAAGTAGTCGTCCTGCACGCTGCGGCTCAGCACCTTCAGGACGAAGCGGTCCTTGAGCGCGGCCAGTTCGCCCTGCTCCGGGATCTCGTTCGTGGCGGCGAACAGCACCCGCAGCGGCACGGGTTCGGGCTTGCCCTCCTGGTAGAACTTCTTCTCGTTGATGATGGTGAGCAGGATGTTCAGGATGGCCGAGTTGGACTTGAAGATCTCGTCCAGGAACACGAGCGTGGCGGTGGGCAGCTTGCCCTCCTTGCGGCGGATGTACTTGCCCTCCCGCAACTGCTTGATGTCGATGGCCCCGATGATCTCGCTCGGCTCGGTGAACCGCGTGAGCATGTACTCGAAGTAGTCGTCCTCGGACACGCCGAGGGCGTCCTTGAACTTCAGCACCAGGTCGGATTTGGCCGTGCCGGGCGGGCCGACGATGAGCAGCGGCTCCTGCGCCACGGCCGCCACGCACATCAGGTCGATGATCTCCTGCTTGTTCACGAAGAAGCGGCCGAGGGAGGTCCGCAGGCGGGTGATCCGCTTGCGGAGGTCTTCGGCCTCGTCTTGCAGGTCGTTCAGGGACAGGTCTTCGGGGGCGGTCTTCTTGGCCATTGCGGGCGGGTGTCCGTGGGGGCTGAGGTGGGATTTTACGCCCGAACGGACGACCGGGGTAGCGGGTTGGTTCGCCGGAACCAAGATCGCCCGCCCGCGGCGAAAACCCCCAGGCCAAACGGCGTGCCCGTACCTATGCCCAACGGGGTGGGCGGGGCGCCGGCCCCGGTCGAACGGAACGCGGCACAGGAGCCACCCATGCGGATCATTCCCGTGATCGACGTGATGGCCGGGGTGGTGGTGCGGGCGGTGGGCGGCAAGCGGGCCGACTACCGCCCCATCCAGAGCAAGCTGACGGCGAGTGTGAACCCGGTGGCGGTGGCGACGGCGATGGTGGCCGCGACCGGGGCGGAGGACGTTTACGTCGCCGACCTGGACGCCATCACCGGGCAGGGCGGGGGCACCGTGGCGGCGGAGGTGGCCGACGCGCTGCCGGGGGTGAAGGTGTGGATCGACCAGGGGGTGCGGACCGAAGCCGACATCGGTCGACTGCCGCTGAGCAAGCCGGGCACGTGGAGGACATTTTTCCAACCCCAGCCGCGGGGGAACGTGGTGCCGGTGCTGGGCAGCGAAACGGTGAGCGGGCCGGCGGTGGTGGCGAGCGTGCGGGCGGCGGTGGGGAGCGGGTGCGTGTTCTCGGCCGACACATACGACGGCGAGCTGATCGGCGACTGGAAGGCGTGGGCCGGGTGGGGCGTGAGCGAGCCGACGGACGTGGTGTCGCTGGCGCGGGCGGTGGAGGTGCTGCTCGGCAACCGCGTGTTCATTCTGCTCGACCTGGCGCACGTGGGCAGTCGCGGCGGGCCGGGCACGGCGAAGGCGGTCGAGCGGCTGAAGGCGGCGATGCCGGAGATCGGGCTGGTGAGCGGCGGGGGGGTGCGGACGCGCGACGACGTGCAGCGGCTGAAGGACGCCGGCGCCGACGGCGTGCTGGTGGCGTCGGGTTTACACGACGGCACGCTGGTGCTGTAGTGTGGCCGGCGCGACGTGAGTCCACCGGTGTTGTGTCCGGGTGAACCGGCGGCGTCAGCCGCCTGGGTTGCCGACCACCCGGCGGGCTAACGCCCGCGGTTCG
>JANNVG010001246.1:0-10061 GCA_031414395.1 Fimbriiglobus sp. | reverse complement strand
GTGACAACTCCAACTACTTTCGAATGAGACTTCGACAAATGGGATTGCAGGTCCTGGGTCGTTACGATGCACCGATTATGCCGGTGATGCTCTACCACCCCGGTAAAATTTCTGGGCTGTCGCGGGAATGATGGAAGCGGTCACACGCAGTACACCGGCTTCCCAGGCATCGCCCCCTCTCCGACTCTCGGCGAGAGTCGGCCACCCGTTCAGCGTCACCCCTTCACCTTGCGGTACAGCTCCTCGTACTTGGCCGCACTCCGCGTCCAACTCCAGTCCTGCTTCATGGCGCTGAGCACCACGCGGCGGAAGTCGTCCGGCCGCGTGCGGTAGAGCGTCAGTGCCCACTTCACCGTCTCGTACAGGGCGTGGGCGGTGTAATCCTGGAAGCTGAACCCGGTGCCGGTGCCGTTGCGGATGTTCTCCTCGCTCGCGTTCACGATGGTGTCGGCCAGCCCGCCCGTCGCCCGCACCACCGGCGGGGTGCCGTACTTGAGCGAGTAGAGTTGGTTCAGCCCGCTCGGCTCGTACCGGCTCGGCATCAGGAACAGGTCGCTGCCCGCTTCCACCAGGTGCGCCAGGCTCTCGTCGAACCCCAAGAACACGCCCACCTGATCGGGGTGGCGGTCGCGCAGCCCCTGAAGCTGGTCGTGGTACTCGCGGTCGCCGTCGCCCAGGAACACCAGTTGGCAGCCCATGTCGAGGAAGCCGGGGGCCGAACTCATCACCAGATCGACCCCCTTCTGGTTCACCAGCCGGGCCACCATGCCCATCACCGGCTTCGCCGCATCGACCGGCAGGTGATACCGCTGTTGCAGCGCCGCCTTGTTCTTCGGCTTCTGCTCGAACACGCTCTCGCGGTCGTACCGGGCGGCGATGAGCGGGTCGTGCGCCGGGTCCCACTCGCCGTAGTCCACGCCGTTCACGATGCCGCTCAGCTTGTACCGCACCTGCCCGAGCAGCCCTTCCAGCCCGCACCCGTACTCGGCCGTCTGGATCTCGCGGCTGTAGGTGGGACTCACCGTGTTCACCGCGTCGGCGTACACCACGCCCGACTTGAGGAAGTTCAGGTGCCCGTGGTACTCCAGTTGGCTGTGGTTGAACAGGTAGCCGGGCAGGCCGGTCAGGTCCATCACCCCGCGGTTGAACATGCCCTGGTAGGCGATGTTGTGGATGGTGAACACGGTGCGGACGTGGCTGTACTCGGCCCGCAGCCGCAGGGCCTCGGACACGTACACCGGCACCAGCCCGGTCTGCCAGTCGTTCGCGTGCAGCACGTCGGGCACGAACCCGACGTGCGGGATGGCGGCCATGACCGCCCGGCTGAAGAAGACGAACCGCTCGGCGTTGTCCGGGTAATCCGCCTTGTACCCGCCGGGCATGGTCTGCTGGTACAGGCCGCGGCCGGTCGGCGGGTCGTCGCGGTCGAAGTAGTCCGGGGCGTCGATGAAGAAGACGGGCACGTCGGACTTGGGCAGGGTGCCGCGGAGCAGGCGGCAGGCGAGGGTGCGGGTGCCGACGGGCACGGTGAGCACGTGCGGGGTCGCCTCGACCGGCTGCTTGCCGTACCGCACGGCGCGGTGATACGGCATGACCACCGCCACGCGGTGGCCGAGCTGGGCGAGCGCGCGGGGCAGCGCGCCGGCCACGTCGGCCAGCCCGCCCGTTTTGGCGAACCCGGCCACCTCCGACGCGATGAACAGGATGTTCAGGCGAGACACTTCGACACCTCGGGGCTGCGGACCGAACGCCGCAAGAGTAGTACGAAGTGGCGGCACGGGCTAGGCGGAGTGGCGAACGGTACTGGCGAGCCGCCGGGTGATTCAACACCCGGCGGCTCACGCCGCTCGGCTCGCCACACGGCCGGTCATTTCACTTGAAAGTCGATCGACCGGCCGAACGGGGCGAGCGTCACCCGCTCGGTGTGATGGCGGTCGTACCCGCCGCGGCTGCTGCCGCTCGACGAGTGGTCGATGGTCACGTCGTACACGCCGGCCGGCATGGTGCGGCGGCCTCGCACGGCGTACCGGCCGTTCTGGATGGCGCCGGAGTAGTACGTCCCCAGGCCGGACGCCGGGCGGAAGGTGATCCGCCCGACCGACACCGGCTGACCCGCCGCCGTCACTTCGCCGCTCAGCCGCGTGCGGGACTTCCGCCCTCGGGTGCAACCGACGCTGCCGACCAACAGCATGCAGAACGCGACGGTACACAGGATTCGCAGGGTCTGGCGCATCGGCGGGGTCGGCCTCGGGGGTGTGTGCAAGAGTAATGCAGAATCCGGCCACCGGGCGGCGGGAAATCCGCCGTGGTGGCGTGCCAGTCGTATCGGCCGTGCCGCCCGTACCGCGGGCCGCACGCCCCGCCCGCCGTTCCGCGGCCGTTTGGCCACACCGTGCCGTCGCATTCGGGCGAATGTGAGGGGAGAGACACACCCGCGTACGGAGGCGCTCATGCTCGCCGCCCTGCTTCTCGCCGGATCGCTCGCCGTCGGCCAACCGCTACCGCTACCGCCAGGCACTACCCTCTTGCCCACGCCGACCGGAGTCGCCTCTAGCTCTGGTGCCACGACCGCCACACCTGCAACGACCCCTTCGCTCGGCGAATGCCTGAAGGGGTGCCCCTCCGCGAACGACCCGGCCCCGTTCCTCCGCTCCCCGCACCAGGAACCGCTCGGCCCGTGCAAGGACGGGTCCGGGTGTGGTGACGCGCCCAAGTTGCGGGACGACACCCACTGGCGGCACACGTTCCACACGGCCGCGCGGTTCAGCATCCCGCGGTTCTCCCAGCAGGGCGAGCCGGTGGAGGCCGACGGCGTGGTCATCTACGAGGGCATGAGGCTGACGGTGAACCACCAGACGGGCGTGTACGACCTGAGCTTCACCGCCACCACCCCGCCCACGCCGGTGATGGTGCGGCTGCAACTCATCTTCCACCCGCCCGGCGAACCGGACAAGTGCGTGCGGCTCACCCTGCCGCCCATCGACCTCGAGCCGGAGGCGGGCAAGTCGTCGCGGTCGGCCGGCACCACCGTGCGGGTGAGCCACCGCGGGTTCTCCGAGTTGTTCCTGGACCCGTCGGCACAGAGCGTGTCGTCCGACCTGCTGGCGAAGCCACCTCTCAGCACCCTCCCGCCGAGCGGTTTCGAGCCAGACGTGCCGGCCGTCCGAGTGACGAAAGACTGGACAGTGGTCCGCGCGGGCACGGCGCGGTTCGGGTCGGCCCTGACGACGGGCGACGACTCGGGGCGGTAAACTAGGGCGGGCGGGCAGACCTCTCCCCCGCCCCGCTTCGCCAACTTCCGCAACTCTTGGCCGGCGGCGGTCACATCTTGAACGAAACGCACGCACTTTCGGGCAGCGGTGTGAAGAAGTAGGGGTTCTCCCGACGATACCCTTCGTGACGTTGGTCCGACTGCCGTGCCCTGGGGGTTGCACGGCAGGGCGGGCCGGCGCACGAAGGGTGATCGCGCATGAAGCGGACACTGTTGACCGTGCTGCTGTGCCTGACGGTCGGGGCCGGGGGCATGTGGGTGGCGTCGAACTTCCGGGTGAAGTTCGAGACGGTCGGCGGGGGGGAACCGCCGCCGACGACGACCACCGCGGCCAAGCCCGACACCTCCCCACCGCTGGCCTCCGCGCCGCCGGACAAGTTGCCCGCCCACCTGCTGCCCCCGGTGCCGACGCCGGGCATCCGACTCGCGGCGAACACCGCCGACGTGGTGCCACCTGCGCCGACCGTGGGAGCGACAACCGCCGCCGCCGTCGCCACAGCCACGGACTCTGCGGAGGCGATGCGGAAGGCGGAGAAGTGTTCGATCCTCATCACGAGCATCGTGGACGACGCCAACGGCGGGAGCAAGTTGAGCTGGCCTCCCGCCGCCACGGGCGAGCCGCTTCGCTCGCGAACCAGGTCGTTGGGAGTGACGTTCACCCTGTCGGACAAGGCGGAGTATGCACGGAACAGAGGCAAGGTGCAGTTGGCGGTGTTCGACGGAATGACGAGACTGGACCACGCCGAAGCCGAGGTCATTGAAAAGACCGGTGTCGGTACCGCCATCCTGGACCTCACTGACACGGCGAAATTCCCAGCCGGGAAAAAACTGACGATCAAGGCCGAGCGCGCCTACACCGGCACCGAGGTCGCCTCCATCCGCACCGGGTTCGTCAACCGGACGGGGACGTCCGAGGGATGGGACATCATTCCCCCGGTCGCCAGCCCCAAGGCGACCATCGCGGCCGTGTTCAACGGCCGGTTCGCCACGCCCCAGACCGGCACCGGAAATGCGCTCGTCCTGTTCCCGAGGTACGCGCGGGTGGTGCTCGACAAGACGCCGGTCGGCGCGCGGTATGACTTCCTCCTTTACGACGATGTGAGTGAAGGGCGGGGCCTCGTCGCCACCGCGAGGGTGGTCAGCTCGAAGCCGATGGACTCCGACGCCACCGAGTTCACCCTGAACTGGGACACGCCCGCACCGGTCGGGAACGGGCTGCTCGTCGTGCGCGAAACGACGAGCGGCGGCGGGCACAGTTACCTCGACGCGGCGGTCACGGTCCACCGGCTGAACCCACCGCCCGCCCTCACTCTGACTGGCAGCGAGATCGTCGCGGACGGGACGAGGACCGCCGTCACCAAGGGGGTGTGCCTGACGGGGGCGGAGAAGATGAACATGTCCGTCACGCTGACGGCCCCCACCGGCGTGGAGAAGACCTACGGCACCCTCCTCGTCTACATGAACAAGCCGGACGGCCTCTTCCCCGAACCGCTGGCCAAGAAGGCGGGGGAAGAGCTGGCGTCGGGGAGTGTGCCGTTCGACGACATCAAGTTCCCGAATGACGGCGAGCACGTGATCACTGCAGCGTTCGAGGTGGGCGGGGTGGTGAGCGACAAGCCGCTCGTGTTCACGGTGAAGGTCCGCCGCGGCGGGCTGTCCGTCGTGCGGGTGTCACCCACCGACTTTTCGGGAGCGACCGACTACCGCATCCGCGTGGCGTTCAGCCCGGACAACACGCTCGACAGCGGCACCCTGGCGGGCAACTTCCGACTGCTCAAGTCGGATGGGAGTCCGGAGAGTGGGGCGATCACCGGCGACCCGCAGTACGACCGTGGGCTGAACACCGTCACGCTTCAGGTGAAACCCACGCTCGCGCCGGGACTGTACACCCTGGAGATCAACGGCGAGGGCACGCCTGGCACCGAGACGCCGGCGAAGGTCGCGCCCAAACCCGGCATCCGCGATGTGTTCGGCAACCCGCTGAACGGCGTGTTCGGGGAGGCCGGGCGGAACTCCACGTACAGCATCCTGCAACCGGCGGAGGGGAACCTGCCGTCCGAACGGTCCGGCATCGCCCCGACGAACGCCCCCTACGTCACCTACCCGGAGTACACCAAGTTCCGCGAGCTGAAGGACGGGTTCAACCCGTCGGATCGCGTCGAGACGCGGGTGGTGCGGCTGTACTACTCCCGCGACGCGCACCGGGTGGCGGAGGTCGTCAACCGCAACGCCAAGTCGTGGAACTCGATGTCGGTGGACGTGCGTCGGCGGGCGGCCGACCTGTCCCGCGACGACGCCAACCGCCGCCAGGACGACCGCCAGCAGTCGGAGCGGGAGGCGGTCGCCGCCGCCACCGCCGCCCGCGCCGCCGAGACCGAACTGCGGCAGTTGGAGGCCCGCCTCCAGACCGCCCGGAGCGAGCAGGCGAACATCACCACCCAACTCGGCCAGGAGCAGCAGCGGCTCGACCAGGCGCTCCGCACGTTCGGCCGCGACCAGACGGCCGTCACCGTCGGCACGCGGACCGACCCGGCGGTGGAAGCCGCCCGGCGGAAGCTGGCCGGTGTGGAGGCAGACATCCGTCAGACCGAGAACGAGATCACCCGGCTGACCGCGCTGGTGGACAACAAGGCACCGGCCGCCGGCACGCTGCAAACGGCACGAACTGAACTGCAAACCGCACAGGCCGCGCTTGTGACCGCACAACGCGCCCGCGACTTGGCGTTGGTCACTCCCACCGAAGAGTTCGTTATCGCGGCCAGAGATCGGGACGCGAAGAAGAAGAAACTCGAGGAGGCCGTCAGCGAACTGGCGAAGAAGACCGACCCGGGCGATGTGACCAACGCGAAGAGTGCGGTCGCGGCGGCACAACGCGAACTGGACACCGCCAACGCCAACGTGCGGACGAAGGAGGTGGCGATCGAACTGGCGAAGCTGCAACACGAGGCGACGATCACGAACGCCGCCGCCACCGAGAAGAACGCTCAGGAGAAACTGAGCGACGTGCAGAAGCGAACCGGCGCGGCCGACCTGCGGAGCGAGCAGAAGGAGAATGATATCCGGGCGGCGAAGGAAGCGAAGGTCAAGCTGGAAGTGACTCGCGGGCAGGCGCAGCGGGAGGTGGAGCAGGCGATCATCACGACCGAGGGGCGGGCGGCAGTCAACACCCGACCGGACCAGGCGCAAGACAGCGTCGGCGGGCTGCGGGACGAGATCCGCAAGTTGCAACTGGCCCAGAAGTCGGCGGCCGACACCGAGCAGATCACCCGCGAGCGGATCGCCGCCCTGCGGGTCAGCTTGCAAGAGTTGCGGTCGAGCGAGATCCGCAAGAACGACGCGGCCCTCATCAAGGACCGCGACGAACTCCGCGGGCGGGAGACGCAGTTCCGCCGCGAGGTGGCGGCGGGCAAGGAAGACCCGAACACGTTCGCCCCCGGCAAGCCGGAGTCGGTGGACCCGGTCGAGCAGTGCTCGGTGTCGGTCATCGGCGAGGGGCTGATCCAGATCCGCGGGCCGGTCAAGGGGCTGAACGTCATCCGCACCATGATCAACCAACTGGACGCCCCCACCGGGCAGGTGCGGGTGGGCGTGCACACGTTCCAGGTGAACGGCGAGAAGGCCGACCGCATGGACCGCGTGTCGGCCAACATCCAGCGGTACCTGGAGCACTCGAAGTTCCTCACCACGCAGTCGGCCCAGATGCTGCGGAAGGCGGTCACGCTGGTGGCCTCCCGCAAGGCGCACGAGGCGGCACTCACCATCGCCCCAGGGTGCAGCAAGGCCGAGCAGGAGGCGAAGTACCTGCACTGCTTCTTCGGCAAAGACTTCATCGACGAACTGCGGCAACTGGACAGCGAGTTCCTCCGCAGCGGGAACAAGGTGCTCTCCCTGCACTCGATGGACAGCACCAGCCTGTCGGCCGCCCTCTTCCTGCTCGCCCTGGCCAAGAACGACATCCGCCACGAGATCCTGGCCGAGTGGCAGGCGCAACTGCAGACGAAGCTGCCCGAGGCGGAGATGACCTTCTACACCGCCGGGCTGGTGTGCGCCGAGCGGTGCGAGGCGCACCACGACCGCAAGTTCTGCGTCCTCGCTCAGAACGCCAAGTTCGCCTCCTTCCTCGGCTTCTTCGACGCGGAAGTGCAGGGGGCCGACACCCTCACCCCGGTGCAGCGGGAGTTCGTGCGGCTGGCCCAGATCTTCAAGACGCGGCTGGTGACGGAGATGGAACTGAAGCAGCGGGTGATGGAGCGGACGCTGTTGGAGGAGCGGCTGGGCAACTACATCCAGGAGTTGCGGGACGCGAAGACCCGCGAGGACGAGGCCCGTGTCGATCAACTGAAGTACCAGAAGGAGTTACAGAACGCGATCGCCAAGGCGTCGGGCGCGTTCGCCAGCGTCGAACACGAGTTCGACGCGGTCGATCAGGGGCTGGCCAAGTTCCGGAGCATCATGATCGCGCTTGAGAGCGGGTCGAAGGCTGGGCAGACGGAGGGCGGACGGACGTACCCGACGTTCAAGGTGAGGGGCAACGTCACGCCCGCGACGGACAAGAGTGACGACGATGAGGTCAACCTGAACAGCCCGGAGTTCCGTTGGATTCTGGCCGAGGTGGAAGGGGCCAAACGGTACTTCGACCGCTTCAACTACCCGGACGCGAAGGTGTCGGGCGCGCACGAGTACGTCAAGCTGCACTTGCCGAAGAAGGTGGACGACAACTCGCCGGTGATGGTGACCAGGAAGAAGATGCGGGAACTGGCGGCGGAACTGACCGTGTTGTTTGACCACATTCAGGGGGAGTCGCGGAAGTTCCGCGGGGTGGTCGCCAAGATGTTGGGCGAGTTGCGGAAGGACAAACCGGACATCGCCGCCGTGCTGCAACTGTACGGGGCGTTGAAGGCGGATGTGGTGGCGTACCTGAAACCACAGGCGAACAGAATCCAGCTCGACCTGTTCGACAACACCATCTCCCCGGCATTCACAGAGCTCCAAAAGGTGTTCGTGTCCGCCCAGGCGTCCGCGCGGGTGGCCGCCCTCGCCCGCCGGCCGCTCGACGAGAAGAAGATGCTCGACATGCTGGTGGACGAGATGGAGGACAAGTACATCGAGCTGCTCGACGGCACGCGGGCGCACACGGCCAACGTGGACAACTACCTGAAGGCCCTCGCCACCGCCCTCGACGACGACTTCAACACGCAGTTCTACCAGCCGGCCTTCCGCCGCATCCGGGCGGTCGCCGCCACCAAAGATGTGGCCCTCGGGCAGATCGAATCGACCACCGTGCTGACCAACAACCGCGTGCTCGGCAAGGTGTCCCCGGCGGCCAGCATGGAGTTCGATCTGCCGCGGCGGAGCATCCTCGTGAAGGAGGCGTTCGACGGGGCGAAGAAGGCCGTGCAAGACTACGGTGCGCTGCTCAACGACCCCGTCTTCCTGTCGATGGTGAAGATGTACGGCGGACTGCCGCCGAGCGCCACCTTCGGCGGGGCGGGCGGCGGGCTGCCGGCCGTGCGGAACGTGCTGCCGGGCCTGCCGTCGTCGGCCGACGAGATGCTGCTGGCACAAGCCGGCTCGCCCCGCCGCGACTTCGGCACCAACCTGGAGTCGCTCATCCCCGACCCGGCCATCTACAAGTTCGAGACGGGCACCGGGTACGAGATCCGCCCGGTCATCAGCCCGGACGGGCAGGCGGTGGTGTTCGCCTTCGACTACATGTACACGACCGACGTGCGGGAGCCGGTGCGGGCGGACGAGAAGCACCTGGGGCGGGTGAAGCGGCACTTCGTGCACACCGACGTGCAACTCGGCAACTACGAGCTGCGGGAGGTGAGTAAGTACTGGGTGACGCTGAAGGCGTCTCGCACCGGCCAGGGGGTGCCCCTGCTGCAAGACATCCCCGGCGTCGGCGCGCTCTTCCGCCCGCAGCCGAGTGCCAGCTCGTCCCTCCAGCAGAACCTCATCTACTCGCAGGCGGCCATCTTCCCCACGCTGTTCGACCTGATGGGCCTGCGGTACGCCCCGGCGGTGGCCGACCTCGACCCGGAGCACACGAAGAACGACGAGTTCGTCGTCCGCGGGCGGCGGGACTACCTGCGGCAGTACATCTTCGACTACGGGGCCAGCCGCGTGGACGACGCCCTGCGCATCATGTACGGCGAGCGCCGGCCCGACCTGTACCGCAGCCAGCACAGCATCCCGTGGGTCCACCCGAACGGCTACCAGGGGCCGGGCCTGCGGCAGCGCGACGCCGTGCTGGAAGAAGGGTACGACCCGGCCCGCGCGTACCCGCCGACGAAGTTCGCCCCCGGAATGCACGCCCCGCTGCCGACCGACCGCGACCCGTTCGGCGACCCGACCGGATACCCCGGCCGGCCGCTCCCGCCCACCGGGTACGGCCCGCCCCCGCTCTCCGCCAAGCCGCCGACCGGGTACGGCGCGATGCGGGAGTACGAGGCGAAGCCGTATGGCACCACGGTCACGCCCACCGTCCGCCCGCCGGCGACGACCTTCAACGAACTGCCCCCGCCGCGGCTGGCGTCCCCGACCGTCAGCCCCCCGACCCCCCGGCCGACCACGCCCGCCCCGGTGCCGGTGCCCGCCCGCCCGACGGCCGGCCCGCTCGAACCCGTGCCGCTGAACGGCCGCATCGGAGTGAACGGCAACCCGTACACCCCGCGGTAACTGGGAGCGGTCGGAGCGGCTGGGGAGGATGCACCACGGGGCGACACGGCCGGCACCGTCGCCCCCACCCGAACGACCGGGGAACGCCACCGCCACCCGCCGACAAAGG
>JANNVG010001245.1:0-2254 GCA_031414395.1 Fimbriiglobus sp. | reverse complement strand
CGGCTCGCTCCGCTCGCTCGGACCCACCCTACCCACACCCGAACTCTGAGCCGCCCTGGCGGGCGATGGGGCGGGTGCCCCTGCGGATTTCGGCGTGCGGCTTTTTTTCGCACGGGAGCTACACGGCCGTCCACAGGGCGTGCCACTCGGGCGTGTCGAGCAGGGCCACCAGTTCGACCAGTGGGCCGACGTGCCGCCCCGTCCACTTCGCCCCCGTCTGTTTCAGTCGCCGGTTCACCACCTGTTTGATCGCCCCCTCCACCAGCCCGCTCCCGATGCTTCGGCCCGCCGCCAGCCGCCCGGCGTGGTCCAGTCGCGTCGGGTGCTTCAGCGGGTACGCCGCCAACGCCCGGAGCGGCTCCCCGTCGCTCCCCGTGGGCGCAGCGGTTCGTATTCTGACCGCCGCCACACCTCCTCACGGTGTTTCATTTCTGTGTGATTTTCTCCCGCCGCCCGCGAATCATCTGGCAGACCGTGGGAGGGCCGACCGGGTGACGCCAGCCGCCGACACGCCGCACGAGCGGTTCCAGTCGCTCTTCCACCTGCACCGGGGGATCGTCGGCAAGGTGGCGTTCACCTACTGCCGCGACGCCGAGGACCGCCACGACCTGGAACAGGAGATCGCCTTGCACGTGTGGCGGGCGTTCCCGCGGTACGACCCCGCCCGGCCGTTCGCCACCTGGATGTACCGTATCGCCCTGAACGTGGGCATCTCGTTCGCCCGCGACTCCTTCCGCCGCCCCCGCGTGGTGCCGCTCGACGAGCAGACCGTGAGTGTCGAACCGCCCGCCGAGCCGGACGACCGACTGACCGCGTTGCGGCGGTTCATGGATCAACTCGACCACATGAACCGCGGGCTGCTGCTCCTCGCCCTGGACGACCGAAGCTACCGCGACATCGCCGACGTGCTCGGCATCAGCGAAACGAACGTGGCGACCAAGCTGCAGAGGCTGAAACAACGGCTGCGAGAAGCGGCCAAATCCTAGGGGCAAAAGCCAATGGAACTCGACGACCTGAGACCCGCCTGGGCCGAACTCGACCGCACACTGACCGCGACGCGAGCCGAGGTCACACGACTGCACGCCGCCCGCACGAAATCGACCCTCCGCCCGCTGGCGTGGAAACTCGGGTGGGAGGTGTGCGAAGGCGCGGCGGTGGTGCTGCTGTCGGTTTTGTCCCTGGTGAACGACCCGGACGAACTGCGGTTCGCCCTGCCCGGCTTCGCCTTGCTCGCCCTGGGCCTCCTCGGCCTCGCGGCGGCGGTGTGGCAGTGCGAACTGCTCCGCCGCATCGACCACTCCGCCCCGGTGCTCGAGATTCAGGCGCGGCTCGCCGGCCTGCGGGCGTTCCGCCTGCGGGTGTGGCTCGGGGTGATGCTCCTGTGCCCGCTCCTCTGGGTGCTGGGGGTGATCGTGCTGTTCAAGGCGGCGGGGGTGGACGTGTACACCGCGTTCGGATGGCCGTGGGTGGCGGCGAACTTCGCCTTCGGGGTGGTCTCCCTGGGGGTGGGGGTGTGGGCAACGCAGGCCCTGGCCGCCCGCTTCCGCGGGTCGCGGTGGCTCACCCGGCTGGCCGACGGGCTGACCGGCCGCAGCCTCGCCCGCGCCACCGAACAGGCCCGCCAGGCCGCCGAGTTCGCGGCCGAGTGAGGTCGCCTTGATTCTTCCCCCCGCCGGCGGGCATGATCCGCCCATGTCGAGTTCATACCTGCCGCGGGCGCTGGTGGTCGGGCTGATCGCCCTGGCCGTGCCCGTCCTCTCGCTGTTGTTCGCCGGCCTGCTCACCAGCCAGGGCAAGCCGGCCTACGATCTGGTCCGCGAGCTGTTCGTGCCGCTCATCGGCCCGCTCGTGGCCGTGTTGGTACCGTTGTTGCTGTTCTTTGTGATCCCCAGCGGGCAGAACCGCCAGCGGACGGCGCTCGAGCTGTGCCAGCAGTACAACGCCGAGGAGTTCCGCGAGGCCCGCAACACCGCGTGGAAGCACTTCGTGCTCGACCGCCGCCGCGACGGCCCCGAGGAGCGGGTCGCCCGCCTGACCGAGTTCCTCAACTATTTGACCAACCCGGAGACGCACGCCCGCATCGACCCGGCCCGCGACGCCCTGTATCAGAAGGCCACCCGCGTGCTCGACTTCTTTGCGATGGTGAACGAGTACGTCGGCCGCGGGAACGCCGAACCCAGCCTGGTGCGGGCCTTCCTGCTGTATTACTACCTGTGGTGGCGGGACGAGATCATGATCCCGCTGCGGCAACTGC
>JANNVG010001244.1:0-2377 GCA_031414395.1 Fimbriiglobus sp. | reverse complement strand
CGCCGGTGTGGTGCATTACCGGCGGACTCACGTCGCGCCGCCCGCCCGGAACCTCTACTGTACGCCGCCACCCCCGCTGTGGTATAACTCTCACCGACCGCCGGGAGGGAGTCCGCATGGCCGGGTTTCGTATGCACATCGGGGTGTCCACCTCGTGCGGGGTGGTCGCCGGCATTACCACCGCCATCCCGCTCAAGCACTCGCCCGAAACGGCCTTCCTGGTCGGCACCCTGACCGCCGTCGGCGGCATGTTACCCGACCTGGATTCGGACTCCGGCGTGCCCCTCCGCGAGCTGACCGCCCTGGCGGCGGCGGTGGTGCCCCTCCTCCTGTACACGCGGATGATCGACGCCGGCATGTCGCACGACGGGGTGCTGGCCGCCCTGGTGGTGGCGTATGTGGTCATCCGCTACGGGCTGGTCTACCTGTTCAAGTACGTGACCGTCCACCGCGGCATGTTCCACAGCATCCCGGCCATGGTCATCGCCGGGCTGGCGGTATACCTGGCGTACGACTGCCCGACGGCGCACCAGTCGACGCGGTACGTGCTCGGCGGCGGGGTGATGCTCGGCTTCCTGTCGCACCTGATCCTGGACGAGATTTACAGCGTCGGGTTCGACGGCGTGGTGCCCAAGCTGAAGGCGTCGGCCGGCAGCGCGGTCAAGCTGTTCTCGTCGTCCGTGTGGGGGACGGCGGTGTGCTACGGCCTGCTGGGCGCGCTGGGCATCCTAGCGTACAAGGACTACCAGCACCACCTGGGCAACGGGAGCGAGCCGATCGGCCTGAACGTGCCGGGCGTGGACTGGGTCAACTTCGGCGGCGGGAAGTGAGCGAACGGCGAGCGGTTCACCGCTTGGACCGCCGCAGTTCCGTGTCGCGGGTGCCGGCCGACAGCGGCAAGTCCTTCGCCGCGAACGGCACCACCACCTCGGCCACCCGCGCCCCGTGGAAGCTGACCGCCGCCGGCGTGCCGTCGGCCAGCTTGCCCGCCTTCGCCACGTACTTCACACTGAACTCGGTGTACACCCGCCCGATCTCGCGCACCGAGTCGAACCGGATGACCCGGCTCGTCACCGCGAGCGGTTCGCCGGCCGCGTTCGTGATGCGGATGCCGTGTTCGGTGGTCCCCGGCCCTTTCGCCTCGCTCGCCTTCACCGGCACCATGCGGCCGTTCACGTTCTCGAACCAGACGGCCTCGCCGCGCGCGGCCGACTGCTCCACCCGCACGCGGTCGGCGTCCCACCGCACTTTCACTTCGACGGTGGTGCTGCCCGGCTCGTTCGACACCGGCCCCACCACGGTCGCGGTCAGCCGCGTGCCGCACGGCCCGTCGGCGAATCCGGTCTTGTCAGTGAACGTCACCTTCGCCAGCTCGCCCGGCTCCTTCCACGCGGTGAAGCGTGCGACCGCGGACAGCGTTGCCAGGTCGGTCGGCCCGGCGGACAGGTACAGGGTGCCGCGGGTGGCGGAATCAGACAACCCGGTCGGGGCCATATATTCCGCACCTCGACTGCCCCTGACAGGCAGTAGGGAGTTCTCCATTTCAGCGGTGGTGAGCGGCGGTGGGTGGCCGACCGACTGGCCCATCTTGTCAGACGCCTTCACCAAATCCACATCGGTCAGCCGGTGCCACTTCATCTTTGGTTCGGGGAACACGCGGACGGTGAGCGGGCTTCGGGTAAACGGGTGAACGCCCAACTCCTGTTTGGTCGGCGGGGATACCTGGATGAGTAGCGCGTGATGTGTGGTGACTCGCTTCGGAGGGTCGGCGGCCCGCAACCAGACAGTGCCGACGGGCAACGAGCGGTCGGCAGACGCGGCGCGGGTGTTCACGCTGTTCACCTCCAGCTTGGCCGCCACGCACACCACCTGCACCGCCTCCCAGAAGGTCATCACGCCGCCCGTCAGCTTCACCTTGTCGGACACCACCCCCTGATCGCCCTCCACCCGCAGTTCGTACCGCGTCTGATTCAGCAGGCTGTTGAACACCCGCTGCACCAGATGTTCGCCGTCGGGCAAGTCCACCATCGTCGGCGTCAGGATGAGGTCGGCGTCGATCTTCTGATGAACGGCGGGGATGAGGTCGGCGCACCGGCGGGCGATCTCGGGCGTGTCCGACGCGAGGCCGGCTTCGAGTGCCGGGAGTGCGCGCTCGCCGAGGTCGAGGAGTTTCTTGCCGGCGGCTTGGCGGGTCTGGAAGTGCGGGTCGCCGAGTTGCGCCACGAGCGCCGCGGGCTTGGGCGTCTGGGCCGGAACGAGCGGGCCACAGGCGAGCAGCAACAGGAGTGGCGGCAGGTGTCGCATGACACAGTGATAAACGATCCGCCGGCGGGGTGCAAACGGGAGTTACATGTGTCGGCCTGCTTTGTAGGGCGGG
>JANNVG010001243.1:0-2663 GCA_031414395.1 Fimbriiglobus sp. | reverse complement strand
CTCCGCGAGCGGATTCGGGAAGACCGCTCGCGGAGCGAGCAGACCACATGGATGGGGGGAAACACGATGCGAAGGATCGCTCTCGGGGTGTTGGCCGTCGTCGCGTGCGGCGGGGTGGGCTGCCTGTCCACCCGCCCGCGCCCGCTGGCGCCGGCCTCCGCCCCCGTCCCGCCGTCCGACGAGATCGAAATTCTCGACCCCGGCCAGGGGTCCACGCACGTGCCGGCGGTGGTCACGGCCACCGGCGACGACGGCATTCAGCGGGTGGACGTGCCGCCGGCCGTGCTCGTCCACCGCTACTACCCGACCGGCGACCGCAGCTTCCAGGCGCAGTTCCTGCCCGGCGGCCCGACCATCGTGGCGGTGAATCACCCGAAGACTTTGGAGCGGGTGTACATCCCCGTCACGATGCCGCCCGGCGCCCCGCGGGTGACTTACGCGGGCAAGGCGATCATCTACGACTACGGCCCGCAGTCGGTGGTGCTGTCGTTCGGCCCGCTGGGCAAGCCGACGGTGAAGTACACGCAGGGGACGGTGGCGGGCGAGCGGGCGCGCGACCTCGCCGAGGGTGTGGGGGAACGCACGACCGAGTTGGGCGAGTCGGTCGGCTTCGGGCAGGGGTGGCAGCGTGTCAAGAGCGGCGTGGCCGGGGCGTTCGACCGCACGGCCGCGGCCGTGGGCAAGCTCCGCCTCCCGCCGCCACCCGTCGATCCGGACTGAGGCGACCGTTTACAATGGGAGGGACGACCGCCCCGGAGCACCCGATGATTGCCACCCGCGTTCCCGACACCCTGGCCGACGTACTTCACGCGCTCGGCGACATCCCGCCGGATCGCGTGCTGTGGACCCCACGCCCCGGCACGGCGACGGAAGCGGACCTGCTGCGAACGCGGGGAACGGAGCTGGTGGACGGCGTGCTGGTGCTGAAGTCTGCGGGGATGGCGAAGGGGTTGTCGGAAGTGGTGGTGTGCGGGCGGCTGTTCAACTTCATCCGCCCGGACCAACTCGGCTGCGTGACGGTCGCGTCCGGCCCATTCCGCATCTCGCCGGGGGTAGTGCGACGGCCGGACGTGGCGTTCGCACGATGGGACAAGGTGTTGCACGGCGGGCGAACGATTCCCGACATCGTGGACGACGCCCCCGATCTGGTCATCGACATCCCGACCGACGAGAACACGCCGGCGGAGCAGTCACGCAAGTACCGCGAGTACCTCGCCGCCGGCACCGCCGTCATCTGGGAGATCGACCCGGACACGCGCACCGTCACCGAGTACGGCCCCGAGTCGCATCGGGTGTTCACCGCCACCGCCGACACACTCGACGGCGGGACGGTGCTGCCGGGGTTTTCCCTCCCGCTCGCCGACCTGTTCAACGAGCCGCAACTCAACCCGCGACCCGCCCAGGGGTGAACCGCTCCCGCGGGTCGCGGCGAAGACACCACCGCCGCCCCCGCTCCCTACAATTCCGATGTCTCGCGCGCGAGCGATTTATTCCCTTCGCCGACGGAGTTGCGTCCATGCCTCCCCCGATGACGATGACCGAGCAGATCTTGGCCAAAGCCGCCGGCCGCGACCACGCCGCCGCCGACAGCACCGTGTGGGTGAACGTGGACGTGCTCATGACGCACGACGTGTGCGGGCCGGGCACCATCGGCATCTTCAAGAAGCACTTCGGCGACGACGCGAAAGTGTGGGACCGCGAGAAGGTGGTGGTCATCCCCGACCACTACATCTTCACCAAAGACGCCATGGCCAACCGCAACGTGGACGTGCTGCGGGCCTTCGCCAAAGAGCAGAACCTGCCGTACTTCTACGACGTGGGCACCGACCGCTACAAGGGCGTGTGCCACATCGCGATGCCGGAAGAGGGGCACACCCGCCCCGGCGAGGTGCTGCTGGGCACGGACAGCCACACCTGCACGGCGGGGGCGTTCGGCCAGTTCGCCACCGGCATCGGCAACACCGACGCCGGGTTCGTGCTGGGCACCGGCAAGACGTGGCTGAAAGTGCCGCCCACCATGCGGTTCGTGTTCCACGGGAAGCTGCCGCCGTACCTGATGGCGAAGGACTTGATCCTGGCCGTCATCGGCGACATCGGCGTGGACGGGGCGACGTACCGGGCGATGGAGTTCGACGGCGACGGGGTGTTCGCCCTGAACATCGAAGAGCGGATGACGCTGTGCAACATGGCCATCGAAGCCGGCGGGAAGAACGGCATCATCCCGGCCGACGCGGTCACGCGGGAGTACGTGGACGAGCGCGGGACGAAGTCCGGCAGCAAGCCGTACACGGTGTTCACGCCGCAGGCCGGGGCGAAGTTCATCTTCGAGAAGGTGTACGACGTGACCAAGATGGAGCCGGTGATTGCCAAGCCGCACAGCCCGGACAACAAGGCGTTCGTGAGCGAGGTGGCGGGCACCAAGCTGGACCGCGCGTACATCGGCAGTTGCACCGGCGGCAAGCTGACCGACTTCCGCGCCGCGGCCGGCATTCTGAACGGCAAGGCGGTGAAGATCGACACGTTCGTGGTGCCGGCGACCACCGAAGTGGCGCGGGGCCTGGATACCGAGATGATCGGCGGCGTGTCGCTGCGGGACATCTTCCTGCGGGCCGGGGCGAAGATCGGCGACGCGAGTTGCGCCGCGTGCCTGGGCGGGCCGTCCG
>JANNVG010001242.1:0-1580 GCA_031414395.1 Fimbriiglobus sp. | reverse complement strand
AAACCCACTCGCGGAGCGAGTGGACCACAATCAATCCTGATACCGGCGACCGCCACCACCCTGCTGACCGCCGCCACCCTGTTGACTGCCGCCACCCTGTTGACCGCCGCCGCCCTGGTAGCCGGCCGGACCCGCCGGCGGCGGGCCGAACCGCCCGCCGCGGCTGGCCGGTGCCGCGTTCAGCCGCACCTCGACGCCGTTCGAGTCGATGCACTTCAGCTCGCACAGGTCGGGCGACGCGCCGAACTTGCCCTCGATCGTCACCTCCATGCTCGCGCGGGCTTCGAGTGCGGTGATGTCCTTCCGCTTGCGGTTGAGCAGGTACGACGCCACCTCCGCGTTGACCGTCACCGTCAGCGTGCTGCCGCCGGGGCAGCGGTGGGCGGCCAGTTGCAGCGCCCGCATCACCTCGATGCCCATCGTCTCGTTCGTCTTCACGTACCCGGTGCCGGTGCAGTGCGGGCAGTCGTTGTAAATCCGCTTCTTGAGCGACGGCTGCATCCGCTGGCGGGTCATCTCGATGATGCCGAACTCCGACACCCGCAGCGTCTTCGTCCGGGCCTTGTCCCGCCGCAGGGCGTTCTTCAGGGTGTCCTCGACCGTGCGGCGGTGGTGCTCGGCCCGCATGTCGATGAAGTCGTTGACGATCACCCCGCCCAGGTCGCGGAGCCGCAGTTGGCGGGCGATCTCCTTCGCCGCCTTCACGTTCATCTGGAAGGCCGTTTCCTCGGCGTTGCCCTCCGCCCGGAAGTTGCCGCTGTTCACGTCGATGCTCACCAGCGCTTCCGTCTGCTCGATGATGAGCGACCCGCCGCCGGGCATTTCCACCCGCTTCTGGTTGATGCGGGCGATCTCCTCGTCGATGCGGAAGCGGTGGAAGAGGGGTTCGGTTTCGCCGTGATAGCGGATCCGCCCGGCGTACTTGGGCATGACGATTTGCAGGAACTCGCTGGCGTGGGCGAACGCCTTCTCCTCGTCCACGTAGATGGTGTCGATGTCGGCGGTGAAGATGTCGCGGATGGTCCGCGTAATCATGTCCGACTCGCGGTACACCTCGACCGGCCCCGGCCGCTTGATCCGCCGCACCACCACCTGCCACAGCCGCAGCAGGTAGACCAGGTCGTTCCGCAACTCGTTCTCGTCGCGGTCCACGGCCGCCGTGCGGACGATGAAGCCGACCCCTTCCGGCGGGTTCAGCCCGTCCATGATGTCGCGGAGGCGGCGGCGGGTGTCGCGGTCTTCGATCTTCTTGGACACGCCCACGCGGGTCAGGCTGGGCATGAGCACCAGATACCGGCCGGCGATGCTGACGAACGTGCTCAGGGTCGGCCCCTTGGTGCCGATGCCTTCTTTGATGACCTGCACGATGACTTCCTGGCCGCGCTTGAAGATGTCCTGAATCGGCGGGATGGGCAGGCCCTTGTGCCGCGTGTGCGCCTTGCCCGGCATCGGCCCCCGCGGGCCACCACCGCCCCCCCCCCCACCACCCCCCAAGTTTCCCCCCCCCCCCCCGCCACCCCAGCCCCCACCCCCCACACCCCCGAACCCCCCGCCCCCCCCCCCCGGGCCGCGGGCCCGAC
>JANNVG010001241.1:0-3739 GCA_031414395.1 Fimbriiglobus sp. | reverse complement strand
CTCGGCTCGCTCCGCTCGCTCGGACCCACCCTACCCACACCACCCCATCTGCACCGCTGCACAACCCTGCCGGCCCCACCGTTCCTGCTCCTTCCGCACATCCGGGTGGTCAGCCCAGCACTTCCTTCACCACGCGGCCGTGGACGTCGGTCAGGCGGAAGTCGCGGCCCGCGTACTTGTACGTCAGTTTCTCGTGGTCGAGGCCCATCTGGTGCAGGATGGTGGCGTGCAGGTCGTGCATGTGAACCTTGTCTTCCACCGCGGCGGCCCCGAACTCGTCGGTCGCGCCGTGCGCGAATACCGCCTTGAACCCGCCGCCGGCCCCCCACACGGTGAACCCGCCGGGGTTGTGGTCGCGGCCGGTGCCGTTCCCCAGGGCATACGGGGTGCGGCCGAACTCGCCGCCCCACCACACGACCGTGTCTTCGAGCAGCCCGCGCGCCTTCAGGTCTTCGAGCAGCCCGGCGATGGGCTTGTCCACCGCCTTCGCGTGGTCGCCGTGCTTGGGCATGTTGCTGTGCTGGTCCCACGCCGGGTTGGCGCTGTTGTCGCCGTAGGTCACTTGCACGAACCGCACGCCCGCCTCGCACAGCCGCCGGGCCATCAGGCACTGCTGGCCGAAGGTGTCGGTGGCCTTGTCGCCGATGCCGTACAGCGCCTTCGTCGCCTTCGTCTCCTTGCTCAGGTCGAGCGTGTCCGGGGCGTAATTCTGCATCCGCCACGCTAGCTCGTAGCTGTTCGCCACCGCTTCGAGTTCGCCGTCCCCCGGCCGCTGCTTCAGTTGCTCGGCGTGCAGTTCGCGGAGCAATCCGAAGCGGTCGTCCTTCGCCTTCTCGCCCAGCCCGCTCGTCAGGTCGCGGATCTTCGCCTCGGCCGCGGTGCCGCCGGCTTTGCCCACCGGCGTGCCCTGATACACCGCCGGCAGGAAGGCGTTGCCGTAGTTGCGTGCCCCGCCGTTGCCACTGCTCGGGGCGATGCTGACGAAGCCGGGAAGGTTCTGGTTCGCCGCCCCGAGGCCGTACAGCACCCAACTGCCGAAGCTGGGCCGCACGAAGGTGGTGCTGCCGCAGTGCAGGAAGAGGGTGGCCGGGCCGTGCGCCACGCCTTCCGTGTGCATGCTGTGAATGAAGGTCAGGTCGTCCACCCTCTTGCACATCTCGGGGAACAGGTCGGACCCGGCCCGCCCCGATTGGCCGTGCTTGGCGAACTTCCACAGCGGCTTCATCACCCGCTGGTTGCCCCCCTTCTGGCCGGTGTTGGCCAGCGCGCGGGCGTCGTCGAAGGCCATCATCTTGCCGTCGTCTTGAGTCAGCCGCGGCTTGTGGTCGAACGAGTCGACGTGGCTGACGCCCCCCTGCATGAACAGGAAGATGACCCGCTTGGCCTTCGCCTTGTGGTGCGGCTCTTTGGCATCTAACGGAGAGCGGCCGGGCTTGTCCCGGCTGTCGGCGGCAGGAGCGAGGCCGGCGAGGGCGAGCGAGCCGAACCCGCAGCCGGTGCGGGTGAGCCAGTCGCGGCGGGAGAGCGGGTGGAGCATTTCAGTTCGAGGTTGGAGGAAGAGGGACACGGATGAAGAGGATGAAAGCAGGGATGAAGAGGATCCGAACAAATCCTGTGTTGTTTGATCCTCTTCATCCCTGCTTGTTCCGTGTCATCCGTGTTCCGTTCTGTTGGACCCTGTCTTCAGTCCACGTACCGGAAGTCGCCCGAGGCGAACAGCGCCTGGAACACCGCCGCCCACGTGTCGGCGTCGGCCTTCCCGCCCACGAACTTCGCCGTCACGCCCCGCTCGCCGGCGGTCGGCTCGCGGCCGAGCGTCAGGCGGTACGCGCGGGTGATCCGCTCGTCGGCCGTCAGTTTCTCGCCGAGCAGTCGCTTCGCGCTCGCCTTCGCCTGCTCGATGGGGAACGGGTTGTTCAGGAAGTACAGCGCCTGCGGGGCGACCGTGCTGCTGTTCCGCTGGCCGGTGACGACGCTCGCGTCGGCGAAGTCGAACACCTCGAACACCTCCGGCAGGCTGTTCCGGAACACCGGCAGGTACACGCTCCGCCGCGTGTCGCCGTGCTTGTACCCGTAGTCCGCGGCCACGCTCGCCGCGTAGGTCGGCCCGCTCACCGGGTCCAATTTCAGTTGCCCGCTCACGCTTAGCAGGGTGTCGCGGATCTGCTCCGCCGCCATCCGCTTGCGGGTCGCCCGGCCCCACAGCTTGTTCTCCGGGTCTTTGAAATGCGGATTGTGGAACGCGGAATGCGGAATGAAAGCAGGCCCACCGCCGACCGCCACCGCCACCGCGTCGTCATTCCGCACTCCGAATTCCGCACTCCGCACTTCTGAGGAGCGGCGGTACGTCTCGCTCAGCACGATGGCGCGGACGAGTTTTTTGGTGGACCAGCCCATACCCCCTCCCTCGCGGTCGGGGTTCGCCATGAACGCCGCGGCCAGGTAGTCCAACAACTCCGGGTGCGTCGGGGGCTCGCCGGTGGTGCCGAAGTTGTCCGGCGTCCGCACCAGCCCGCGGCCGGTCAGCCAGTGCCACACGCGGTTGGCGTACACGCGGGCGGTGAGCGGGTTCTGCTCACTCGCAATCCAGTCGGCCAACTCCTTCCGCCCGCTCTGGGCCTTCGGCATGTCGGGCACCTTGCCGGCCGTCGCCACTTGCAACACGCCCCGCGGCACCACGTCGCCCTGGTTGCCCACCAGCCCGCGCACATGCACGCGGGCGTCTTCGATCTTCGGTTCCTCCACCACGCTCAGAGCCTTCGCCCGCTTCGGGCCGGTGGTCTGGAGCTTCTTCAACTCGTCCTCCACCAGCTTCAGGTCGGCGGCCTTGTCGTCCTTCTTGTCATCCGCTCCCTTGGGGTCGCGGCTCGTCACTTCCGCCTTGTCGGGCTTCTTGTCGGTGGAAATGAACACGACCGCGTCGGCGGTGACATGCCCCTTCGTGCCCTCGTTGCTCACGATGACGAAGCTCTGCCCGGTCTTCTCGAAAGTGAACTCGCCGAGCGACACCCACCGCCCGTCCACCGGCGGGTTCTTCGTCATGTCGACGGTCAGTTCCTTCTCGCCGTCGGCGCTGAACACCGTCACCGGCACGTTCGTCGCCCGTGTGCCGCCGCCCGAGTACGCCAGCCGCACCTCATACTTGCCGTTCGCCGGGATGTCCGGGTCGAACGTGATGCTCCTCTCGCCCTTGCCGGCGTTGTCGTCGTGCGTGTACCCGGCGCCGACGTAGATGCCGCTGTGCGTGCTGTCCTTCCACGCCCCCACCTTCTTCGCCGTCGCGTCGTCCACCACGATGCCGGCCACGTCGGCCACGGCCAGCACGCCCAGCACGCCCTTGGCGGTGGCGGCGGTCGTCGTGCCCTTCAACTCTTTGACGCGGGCTTGCAGCTTGGCGAGGCGGGCTTCGACCGCCTTCATTTCCACCTCCGCCTCCGGCGACACGGGCAGCGGCACCTCGATCCAGTTCGACACGTTGGCGTGCTCGAGCGCCTTGGTGTTCCGCAGGATGCCGGCCATCGCGTAGTAGTCTTTGGTCGGGATGGGGTCGAATTTGTGGTCGTGGCAGCGGGCGCAGGAGACGGTGAGGCCGAGAAACGCCTTCGTCGTCACGTCGATTTGGTCGCCGATGATGTCGTCTTTGCGGCCGTTGAACTGGTTGCCCAGGGTGAGAAATCCCTCGGCGGCCATCATGCGCCGGAAGCCCGGATCGCGGTCGGCGACCACTTCAACCTTCGCC
>JANNVG010001240.1:0-1539 GCA_031414395.1 Fimbriiglobus sp. | reverse complement strand
CCCCACGCCCCCCTCCCGTCGCTCACGCTTCCGGCTCGTCACGAACCCCGCTGCCACATAGCCCGCCGTCACCACCGGCGTCAGCCACCAGTTGGCCATCGAGTTCTCGAACCGCAGGCTGAAGATCGCCACGAGATTGATCGCCGCGAACGCGCCGAGGAACGCGACCCGCACCCACTTCCGCGGGTCGTTCGCCACCCACACGGCCGCCTGCACCACCGGCACCAGCAGCAGCACCAGGTCGAAGCCCCACGCGCCGTAGGGTGCGGTGAGCAGGCTCGCCAGCACCAACCGCGGCAGCTCGGTCGTCCAGTTCCACGCCCTCCGTCGCACCCACCAGTAGCCGGCCACCAGCGGCACCACCGCCAGCAGCGGAAGGAACATCACCCACATCGGCCGATCGGGGTGCAGCGTCCGCAGCCAGTAGCCGAGGGTCGGGTGCATCCAGTCGCTCGGCGTGTTGTGCGTGCCGGCCGATTGCGCCGCGGTCGCTTCGAGGTACTGCGCCCACACGTGCGGGTTCCACATCATCGGCATCAGGCCGAACAGCACGAGCGCGAGCACGCCGGCCAGCACCGTTCGCCACGTCCGCCCGCCGCACAAGGTGTGCAGTGCGAGCACCAGGGCGAACGGTAGCAGCAGGTGCGGCTTGATGGCGGTGAGGGCGACGAACAGGCCGGCGATCCATTCGGGCGAACCCGGCCCGCCAGGGCCGCGGGTGCGAACCAACTCACCGGCACCCACCGACCTTGCGGTCGGGGTTCGCCAAATGCACCAAAGGAACCCCACCACGCCCAGTAGCAGGAACCCACTGATCTGGCCGAGCAGCAGCAGGAACAGCGTTGGCGCGAACAGCACGGCCACGCCGACGGCAATGGTCGTCTTCTCCTTCGCCCCGCCGAACAGCCGCCACAGCAACACACCACTCACCACCACGCTCAGCAGCTGCGCCGCGGTCCAAAGGAGTTGCCCGACCCGCCAGTGCATCGCCCCGAGCGGGAGCGTGAGCGGCAGCGTCCACGGCGGGTTCCACATCATGATGGGGTCGGCGTACCTGGTCACGTCGCCCGGCCCGCCCGCTTCTGTAGCCGGCCTCTGTGAGGCCGGGCTGGGGTCACTCGTTCCGGGGTCATAGACCCCGGCTACAGTTGCGGCCGGCAGCTTCGCCTGGATGTCCAGTTGGTAGCGGTACAGGACGGCGCCGTCGTAGGGGTTCTCGCGGTTCAGCGTGGCCCGCCCGGCCGTCTGGTACTCCATGTAATCGACGGGGCGGAAAATCTTCGCGTCGTCGAAATACTGGGCGAACTGGAACGCCACGGCGGCGCCGACGGCGACGAGCGCGAGCAGCAGAAAGAGCGTGCGGCGGGTCATGCCGAACCATAGAACGCGATGAGCGGCGGGGCGAATTCCCGGCCGGGTGTAGAATCGCGGTCACAGCCGTCAGCGGTGACCCATGAACGACGACACCGAGAGCACGCGGTTCCCCCGCCCTGTGTGGGACGACTTCGCGGTGAACGCCGCCCGGTGCGGGTTCGGCTC
>JANNVG010001239.1:0-1576 GCA_031414395.1 Fimbriiglobus sp. | reverse complement strand
CGTCGGGATGCTGTCGAACGAGTACACGCTCTGGTCGAACACCGCCCGCCCGCCGCGGAACGACGCGACCACCTTTTCGATGGCGTTGATATTCAGGGTGAACCAGATGCCGAGCGCGGTGCCCAGCACCCCGCCTACCAGGCCGAGGAGCAGGCCGTACCCGAGGAAGATGCCCATCACCCCGCCGCCGCTCGCGCCCAGGCTCTTCAGCACGCCGATGTCGCGGGACTTCTCCGACACGATCATGCTGAAGATGGCCAGCACGCCGAACCCGGCCACGCCGAGGATGAGGAACAGGAGGATGTTCAGCAGGTTCCGCTCGATCTCGATGGCCCCGAGCAGCGACCCCTGCTGCTGCCACCACGAGGCGGCGTGCGCCTCCGGGCGGGGCATGACCTTCTGCACCGCCGGCACCACGGTGCCGTTCACGAACTCGCGGTCCTCCCGCACGTCGGGCGTCAGGCGGATGTGCAGGTGGTTCGCCTTCACGTCCATGCCGCGGAGCTTCTGCAGGTGGTCGATGGGCACGTACACGATGTTCGCGTCGTACTCGCCGTACCGCGAGCGGAAGAAGTCCGTCACCACGAACGAGGCCGACACCGGCCGCGTGCCGCTCGCCCCCACGGTGGCAATGAACACGTCGTCGCCCGGCCGCAGCAGCGGGATGTCTTCCATCTCGTGCGTGTCGGGGTTCTCCAGTCGGGCGTTGCCGATGTCCCACCCGAGCACGATGCCCGGCGGGGTGGCGTCGGCCGCGACCGCCGGGGCACCGATGTCCGGCTTCAGGTTCCGCAGTTCGGGCGGCAGGTCGTTCCCCTGCGGTTCGATCGGCGCCACCTTCGCCCCGAACAGGTTCTTGCTCGGGTCGGCCGGCTTGGGAGGGGGCGGGGCGAACTGGTCCATCTGCTCGGCGTGCGCGGCCTGTGCCGCCTCCCACGCCCGCAGGCGGTCGAACCGATCCCGCGCCTTGTCGGTCAGGCGGAAGCAGTCGGCCGGGCGGTCGTGGGTGTTCACCAGGTGCTCGCCGAACTTGCCCACCCGCGCGTGCCGGGCCGGGTCGATGCCGATCACCTTCACGTGCTTGATGATGGGGATCACGTCGCCGCTGCGGGTGCGGATGGTGAACTGCAACAGGGCGAACGTCTCGACCGTCGGCGAGGTGGCTTCGATGTACTTGCCGGCCGGCCCGTCCTTCAGTTGCCGCTCGATGTCGGGCGTTTCGAGCGGGAAGCCGCCGGCCGCTTCGGTCTGAACGGTCACGTCCGACGACAGCCCGTTCAGTTGCGTCTTCAGTTTGTCCGAGAAGCCGGCCATCACGCTGTTCACCACAATCAGCGTGGCCACGCCGAGCATGACGCTGACGATGCAGACGAACGCCAGGAAGCGGGTGCGGAGGTACCGCAGGCAGAGGAGCAGCTTGTACACGACGCACCCCGGCGGAGTCGGACCGTTGTGGGCGGCTTGTACCGTGCGGCGGGGGTTGTGGGAAGGCGAAGTGCGGGCGGGCCAGGGTTGTGCAGCGGTGCAGATGGGGTGGTTCGCGTAGGGTGGGTCCGAGCGAGCGGAGCGAGCCGAG
>JANNVG010001238.1:0-1517 GCA_031414395.1 Fimbriiglobus sp. | reverse complement strand
CTCGGACCCACCCAACGCACACCACCCCATCTGCACCGCTGCACAACCCTGCGGCGGCGGGCGGTCAGGTGGATTCGCGGGTGCGGGGGCGGTATTCTTCACGTCCCCCTGCGGAGGTGTTCCGGTGCTGTACGACACGCTCGACCTGCCCGCCGAGCGGATACGGACAGACCCGCCGCCGGGCACCGCCGACATCCGGCACATCAACCGCCTGCTCCGCCGCGGAATGCCACTGGTCGAGTTGATCGACGGCACCCTGATCGACAAGCCGCTCAGCTACCCCCACGCGGTCGTCACAACGGAAGTGTTGCTCGCCGTCGGCCGGTGGATGGACGCGCGGGCGGAGAACGCCGGGGTGCTGCTCGGCGCGTCCGGGGCCGTTCGCCTCTCGCCGCGGGTGGTGCTGATGCCGGCGTTGTCGTTCACTCGCGCGGCGAGGGTGCCGAAGGTCATCCCTCCCCGCGCGCCGTACCTGCCGGCGATTCCCGACCTGGTGGTCGAATTGCCCCGCGAGGGCAACACACCCGCCGAGATGGCGCGGAAGTTGAAGGAGTATTTCTTGGCCGGGGTCGAGCTGGTCTGGTTCGTCAACCTGGAAGAACGGACGGTGAAGGTGTTCACCTCGCCCGACGACGTGTCCACGCTCGCTGCGACGGACACGCTCACCGGCGGGGCGGTTCTGCCGGGATTCGCCGTACCCGTCGCCGACCTGTTTGCCGTCCTCCCGCCGGTGCCGGACAAGCCCGCCCGCAAGCCGAAGAAAAAGAAGTAGCCCGGCGGCTACAATGCGTCGTCCCCATGAGGATCGACCGATGAGCGAGTTGGCCACTTTCGGCGGCGGGTGCTTCTGGTGTACCGAGACCTGCGAGTGTTAATTGCCTAGAATTTCAGGCAATTTACACTCGCACAGTTCCCACTTTTCGCACCGTTCGGGGCGCTTCGCACCCGATTCAGTGCAAGATTCAGTGCAAGTCGGCGCGCTCGAACCGCTGCCCAATATCGGTCTCATTTCGCCCGCGTGGACGAGGCGGTCAAGGCTCAGCGGCGGGGTACACACGCCGCTCGCGGGAGCTCGAGTCGCCGCCTGAAAGCTCATCGCCCTGACCCTCGAAATATGCTACAACTTCCGAGAATGCTGCTGCGGTATGTCCCTTCGCCTTGTACGGGCCAGCGTATTTCGAGGGTTTGTGAGAATGAAAGTGGCAGTCGTCGGCACCGGGTACGTCGGGCTGGTCACGGGCACGTGCCTGGCCGAGAGCGGCAACGACGTCGTGTGCATCGACAACAACCCGGCGAAGGTGGACACGCTGAACGCCGGCGGCATGCCCATCTACGAGCCGGGGTTGGCCGACCTGGTGGCCCGCAACCGCCAGAACGGGCGGCTGACGTTCACCACCGACCTGCCCGCCGCGGTGAAGTCCGCCCGCCTCATCTTCATTGCCGTCGGCACGCCACAGTCCGACGCCGGCGACGCCGACCTGAGTGCCGTGTGGGGGGTGGCGAAGGCGATTGCGCTC
>JANNVG010001237.1:0-3741 GCA_031414395.1 Fimbriiglobus sp. | reverse complement strand
CCTGTTCCGTGTCATCCGTGTCCCTCTTTTTGGTCCGTGTGTACCGATGAACCAGTTCCAACTCGGTGTCGTCCTCGAGTCGCTCGGCCTGCCGGTGCGGGCCGGGCTGCTCGCGGCGGCCAAGCTCGGCGTGCAGGGCGTGCAGGTGGACGCCGTCGGCGACCTGGCCCACGACCGACTCGGCACCACCGGGCGGCGGGAGTTCCGCACCCTCTTGCGGTCGGTCAACCTGGAGCTGGCGGCCGTGAACGTGCCCCTCCGCCACGGCCTCGACACCTTCACCCACCAGCAGCAGCGGATCGACCACATCAAGCAGGCGATGCAACTGGCCTACGACCTCGGGGCGAAGCGGGTGGTGGTGCCTCTCCCCCGCATCCCCAAAGCCGACGAGAAGCCGGCCGACGAGCCGACGCCGTTCCTGTTCTTCAAGGAGCCGAGTAAGGCGGAGTTGCTGAAGGACGCGCTGGTCGCGCTCGGCGGGCACGGCGACCGCATCGGGGTGACGGTCTGCCTGGAAGCCGGCCTCGACTCCGGGGCGACGGTGGGCGCCTACATGGACGGGTTCGAGAGCGGCAGCCTGAAGGCGACGTTCGACCCGGCCAACTTCCTGACGAACGGGCACGACCCGCTGACGAGCCTGATGAGCCTGGGCAAGCGGGTGAGTCACGTCCACGCGCGAGACGCCCGCACGGGCACGGCGACGGGCGGGCCGACCGAGGTGGCGGTGGGGGCGGGGGAAGTGGAGTGGCTGTCGCTGGCGGCCGGTCTGGGCGCGACCGACTACGGCGGGTTCGTGTGCGTCGAGCGGACGGGAGCGGAGGCGGACGTGCCGGGCAGCGTGGCGTTCCTGCGGCGGTTCGTGCCGGCACCGGCGGGGTGAATTGGAACCGGGAACGCAGTGACCGGGTGGAACCCCGAACGCAGTGAGTGGGGTGGTCAAGAACCCGGTCACTGCGTTCCCGGTTCCACCGGGGCGCATGAGAAAAGCGGGCCGACCGGGATCGGACCCGCTTGCGAGGTGCGGACGGCCGAACTCGCCGTCAGGAGGCGGCGGGCAGTTGGGCCTGCGCTTTGGCCATCTCCTGCTGTTGGGCGTGGGGGAGCAGCTCCTCGCGGAAGATCTTCACGTCGCGCGGGGCTTCGATGCCCAGGCGGATTTTGCCCCGGTCGATGTCCACGACCGTGATGCAGATGTTGTCGCCGATGTAAATCTTTTCACCCAGTTTGCGACTCAGGACCAACATGGTCGTTTCCCTCCGGTGTGCGCCCGTCGTGGCCGGTCCGCTGTGGGCAACCGTACTTCACGTTCGGCCGGCTTGCGAAGAGGCGGGCGGAAAATGCGCCCCCGCGGGAAGCCCGGTGCGATCAGGGCCGGCATTTTCAGCAACCGTAGAACGCCGGCCGACGGGTGTCGAAAAGTGTGGCAAAAGGAGTCAAGTGGGACGGGCGGAACAACCGGCAGAACCGGACCCCAGCCGCACTGTAGCCGGGGTCTGTGACCCCGGTCGGACCGGCCTCACAGAGGCCGGCTACAGCAGATCGAGTCACGCCGCCTTCCGCTCACCCGTCTCCGGCAGGCGGTGGCCGAGCACCTTGGCGTACACGCGGCGGGTGTCGGCGGCGGCCCGCTCCCACGTGTACTTGGCGGCCAGCCGCGGGCCGTTCGTCCGCAGGCGGGCCAGGAAGTCGTCGTCGGTGGCGGCCCGGTGAAGGGCGTCCTTCCACCCGCCCACGTCGGTCGCGTCCACGAACCAGGCGTGCCCGGCGACCACCTCCCGCACCGCGTCGGCGGTGCTGGCCAGCCCCGCACCGCCGCACGCCAGCATCTCCACCGGCGGCAGCCCGAACCCCTCGTAGTGCGACGGGTAGACCAGCACCCGCGCGGCCGTGTACACCGCCGGCAAGTCCGCCGCCGGCACATACCCGATGTGCCGCACGCCCGCCGCACGCCCCGCACTCTCGTACAGCTCGCGCTCGGCGTCGGACCGCCACCCCCACGGGCCGACCAGCACGAGCGGGCAACTCTCTCGCACCGTCGGCGGCAACCCCAGGAACGCCGTCATCGCCGTCGTCAGGTTCTTCCGCGGTTCGATGGTGCCGACGCACAGGAAGAACTTGTCGGGCAGGTCGTAGGCCCGCCGCACCCGCGCCACCGTGTCGGCCGGCTGCGGGGTGTACTGCGGGCCGACCCCGTTGTGAACGGCCGTCACGCGGTTCGGCGGGCAGTTCAGTTCGTCGATCAACTCCTGCCGCACGGCCTCGGACACCACGATCACGTGCTCGGCCTTGCCCAGCCCGCAGAGGAAGTGCCGCTGGTGCTGCTTCACCCGATCCGCCGGGTGCCACTGCGGGTACTTAAGCACCGACAGGTCGTGAACGGTGATGACGGTCGGCAACCGTGACGAGAACGGGACGAAGTTCGGCTCGTGGTACAGGTCGAAGCCGAACGCGCGAGTGAACCCGGCGAAGTGGACCCGCGAGGCGGCGACGGCGGCGGACTTGGCCGCGTGCTTCAGCCACTCGCGCCCGGGTCGGGGGCGGGCGGGTGTCGTCGGCGGGCCGCCGGCGGAGTGGTCGGTGCGGAGGGCGCGGGCGGCTTTGCCGAGCAGGTCGCCGGGGTACAGGGTGAAGCGGTCGGCCGGGCCGGTGGACGTGAGGGCGGCGAACAGGTCGGCCACGTGGTGCCCCACGCCGGTCTTCGGCTTGAGCGCGGCCAGCCCGTTCAGCACCACCCGCATGAAGGTTCTCCCCACACGTTCCGCTTGACGGCAGAGTAGCGGCCGGGGCGACGTGGTGCTAGCCGAGTTCGCAGGGCCTCGCGGGGGTTGTTCCTCCGCGAGTTCGACTGGGCGCGAAAATGCACCGAGCACGTTAAGGGTTGGGGTGATTTGTCAGGTTCTGTCGGATAAGTCTCCGGGGCAAGAAAATCGTGGCGACACCGCAACCGCCGGGGCGTTGACTGCGGGGGGTGCGGGGGGATAACGTCGGGTAGGGGGAATTTTCGCCATGCACCTCATTTGCCCGGCCGTGCTGACCGACGCGAAGGGGCTGTCCATCGGGGCGGCGGCCTTCTTCGCGTTCGTCGGCATTCTGCTGTGGGGGTTCGGCTGGCGGTGGCACCGTTTCTGGGTGGTGTTCGCGGTCACACTCACGGCCGGCATCGTGGGCATCGGGGCGGGGCGCACGGGCGGCACGCAGGTGCTGGTGGTGGGCGTGCTGTTGTCCATCGCGGTCGGCATGTTGGCACTCGAGGTGGCGAAGATCACGGCGTTCCTGTCGGCGGGGACGGCCGCGTGGGTGGCGGCGCAGGCGGTCATGCCGCAGGCGCAAGAGCTGTGGGCGGTGTTCCTGTGCGGCGGGCTGATCGGCGTGGTGCTGTACCGCCTGTGGACAATGCTGGCCACCGCCCTCGTGGGGGTGCTGCTCTTCTGGCACTGCATGTTCGTCCTGCTCGAACAAGCCGGCGTGTTCGTGGCGGCCGAGTTCGCCGACACGTACACCGCGTGGCTGAACGGCGGGGTGATCGTGGCCGCAATCCTCGGCATCGGAGTGCAAGCGTGGACGAGCAAGGCGGGCGGCGGCGAAGGCGGTAAGGAGCAGGAGGAGAAGGACGAGAAGCCGCAGGGGAAGGGCAAGCCGGCACTGGCGGCGGCGGCGTAACCGGTCGGGCGTGTTTGTGGTAGGCGGCCGAATCAACCCCCCACCCGGTTCGGTGGCTCCGCCACCTGAACCGACCTCCCC
>JANNVG010001236.1:0-7150 GCA_031414395.1 Fimbriiglobus sp. | reverse complement strand
GGTGCGGACGTCCGCACCCCCAGGGGGAATGGCTTAACCGAGCTTCAGGCCGACCACCGGGCCGGCGTCGGTGCTGGTGCGGGGGTCCACGACGGTGTGGTTGTTGATGTCGAACCGCTGCGTGCTGAGCAGCGAGATCATCTGCTTCGAGAAGTCGTTCCCGTCCAAGCCGGTCTCGAAGGTGCGGCCCCGCCGCTCGCCGAACTTGCTCGACATGCTCAGGTCGCCGAAGATGATGCCCGTCACCCCGGTGGTGACGGCCGACGCCTTCGGCATCTTCTGGCAGAACACCACCGGGTACCCGCCGTACTCCTTCGGCGAGCCGGCCGCCATCTCGCCCGCCGTCACCCCGCCGGCCGTCCGCTTCAGCCGGCCCATGCTGGCGTGGTACACGCTCTTGTGACAGAACCACGCCGGCGTGATGCCGGGGTACTCGGACAGCTTGCCCATGACCGACTCGAACGTGCCGACGCCGAGCGCGGCGAGCGTGGCCTCGCCGGTGGCCGTGTGCAGACTGGCGGCGTTGGCGGCGTCCACCAGCTTGGTGCGGAGGCCGGTCATCCCGCCGTAGGTCGAGGTGCCGTCCCCGTTGAACCCGCAGTCGTCCTCCTTCTCGGCGAAGGAGACGGCCGCGGCCATCGCCCACTTGTCGCCCAGGTCGATGATCGCGTCCTCGTTCAAGTTGCGAGACATCTTGCCGAAGCAGGCCAGGTTCTTGGCCGTCAGGCCCACCTTGTCCCAGCTCGGATCCGACTGGCTGGGGGCCGCCCCCTCGGACACGAAGTAGCTCGTCAGCCCGGCCGTCCAGCGGGGTTCGGTCTGGGTGTCCGACCCCATCCGCACCATCTCGGCGTAGCGGCGGAACACGCCGAAGTCTTCCACCAGCTCGATGATGCTGGTCTCAACCACTTCGGGCACGAAGATGCCCCCCGCGGAGTTGCTCCCGGTGGACATCGACGCGCTGATCTCGCCGTACTGGCTCTCGTACTCGGCCCGGCAGCCGGCGTGGCCGAACAGGGTGGCGGCCACCAGCAGGCCGGCCTGGTACGCCCGTTCCTTCGCGCCCTCGCCCTTGAACGCCTTCAGCCGGCCGGAGTGCATTCGGAAGTTGCGGTCGCGGCGGGTGCCACTGCCGTTCGCCGTCCCGGTCGTCGGGTTGGCGAGCCGCACGCCCAGGTTCGGGGTGCCGGCGGCCGGCTTCGTCCGCTCGCCCTCGGCGTGCCGCTCGGCCTCGGCGTCAGCGTCTCGCATCCGCGTCGCGCGGCTGAGGTCGGCGTTCGCGTCCTTCAGTTTGGCCTCGGCCTGGTCGAACGCCGCGAGGTGTCGCGCCCGCTCGTCGCCGTGCTTCTTCTTCTCGGCATCGTCGGTGGCGGCTTCGGCCGAGGCCTTCGACTTGTGGGCGGCGGTGATCGCCGCCTTCATCTCCTCGCGGAGGGCGGCGGCCTGCTTTTCGAGCTGGAGGATGGTCTCGTTCACGCGGGCTCCCGGTTCGCTTGCCGGGGCCGACGTGTCGCCTGGAAATGCCAGAGCGGGCACGGGCCGACCGGCGACAAGGGTTGTCGCTGGAAGGCCCGTGCCCGCTACGGGGGCCGGTTCCTGCCGATTCGCCTTGTTCCCGCACGGAGAGCTATGGCTTCCGGCGGGGGCGAAGGAGTGAGTTGTTGGAGGGAATATACCCACACGGGTCGCGCGAAGTCAACCGGGCGGGTGCGGAATTCCGCTACCGTTCCGCCTCGGCCATCCGCATTTGCCGCTCACGGGTCTCGATGTCCAGGTCCCGCCCCGCGGCCGATGCGGTCAGGTCGGCCGCGCTCAGCCCGTACCGACCCAGCACGTCGTCGAGCGTGCCCACCCGGTCGGCCATGCCCCGCTTCACCGCCTCGCCCGCCAGCACCATGCCCCCCTTGCCGAACGTCTCCTGCACGTTCGCGGTGGTCGTCTGCCGCCCCGCGGCCACCGCCTTCAGGAACTGCTTGTAGTACCCGTCCACCGTCTCCTGCTTGTCGATCAGCCCCACCTCGTCGAGCGGGCCGAACTCGTGGCCGGCCACCTTCTCCGGGGTGGACGCGACCAGTGTCACCTTCAGCCCGGCCTCGGCCAACTCCCCGCTGCGGTCCACGTGCATCGAGTACACGCCGACGCTGCCCACCATGCCGCTCGGGGTGACCACCAGTTCGGTCGCCTGGGCACCCACCCAGAACGCGGCGCTCGCGGCCATCGCGTTCGCCACGCCGATCACCTTCTTCTTCTTGCCCGCGGCCTTCACCTTGTCGGCCAGCTCGTGCGTGCCGAACACGCTCCCGCCCGGCGAGTCGATGTCCAGGATGATGGCGTCCACCCGCTCGTCGTCGGCCGCGGCGTCCACCAGTTGCCCGACCTGCTCGGTGGAGAGCACGCCGCACATCTCCATGAACCAGTCCGCGCGTTGCACCATGACGCCGTGCAGGGGGATGACCTGCACCCCGCCGCCCGCCCGCCTCGGCTTCCGCCGGTCGCGCTCGGCCTTCACGCCGGCCGCCGCCTCCAGCACGAGCGGGTCCGCCGGGCGACCGTCGAGCCGGCCGGTGAGGATGGCGGCGATCCGCTGCCCCGTGTCCCGGTCGATGGCCCACGGCTGCGAGCAGACCGCGGTGAGGATCCGTTCATACCGCATGGGCCACCCCCTCGGAAAGTTCGCTGACCAGGTCGGCCACCCGGTCGGTGTGCCACTTCTCGACCACGCTCTCGACCCGGTGGGCCAGGTCCGCCGGCTGGCACTCGCTCGCCGCGAGCAGGTCCGCCTTCGACCGGGCGAGGTGCCGCTCGGCGAAGCCGGTGGTCAGCGGGGTGTCGAACACCCCCCGCACCTGGTCGGCGATCTTGGCGTAAAAGGTCTCCACCCACCGGCCGAACTCGGCGGGCTTCTTGGCCGCCCCGTTCGCCCCGAGCGACTCCTTCCGCAGCAGCCGGCCCACGTCGCGGGCGAGCACCTTGCGGAACGCCGCCGCGTTCACCTTCGCCGCCTTCCGCGCCGCCTTGTCCCGCGGCCGTGCGACCGCCTTCGACCCGCCTCCCTTGCTCATCCCTTCGGGCATCGGCAGATCCCGCCCCGTGTCGTCGGTGCGGAGCATGTTGCGCGGGGTGAGCCGCACGTTGCCGCCGGCGATGGGGTTCCAGCCGAGCAGCTTGCGGGCCTCGTTCACCGTCAGCAGGCCGATCTGCATGTACGAGCGGATCGTCTCCGCCATCTTCTTCGAGTCACCCCGCAACAGCCCGGCGAGCACGTGCTCGACGAACAGCCCTTCGTCCTTCGGGTACCGCTTCGGGTCGAACAGCTTGCGGTTCTTCTCCTGCTCGATGGCCCGCAGGATGGGCAGCAGGCAGTACACCACGAACCCGATGTTCTGCTCCTCGATCCCCGTCCCCCACGACGTGCTCTTCTCCGTGTCGCCGACCAGGTGCGGCGGCACGTGGTACAGGCCGGCGATCTCGCCGCGGGTGAACATGCGGCTTTCGAGCAGTTGGGCGGTGGCCGGGTCGGTGCCCAGGTTCACCCACTCCGCCCCGTCTTCGAGGATGGGGATGGACGTGTCCGACTCCTCGCCGCCGTGGATCGCCTGCCACCGCTCGCGGTAGGCTCGCGCCTCCTCCACGGTTTCGAACTTCTCGGTCGCCCGGAACCTGATCGCCCCCGGCGAGCGCAAGCCCTTCAGGACGAACCGCTCGGCCTGGCGGTCCTGGGCGAGTCCGGTGCGGATGGTGCCCTTGGCGGAGACGATGGGGGAGAAGCCGACGAGCGCGTCGAACGTCAGGTACGGCGTGTGGAGCACCTCCCACCGCCGCAGCGTCACGTCGTCGCGGCTCTCCCGCCGGCGGTCGTAGGCGGCCACGTCGTACACCAGTTCGCCCGCGTCGTTCGCCCCCACCTTCACCACGTCCGGGCCGAGCGGCCGCAGCTCCAACAGGTCGCCGCGGGCGTTCCGCACGACCTGGGCGAAGGCGTTCCCCCAGGTGAGCAGGTGCCCCACCTCGGCGTTCCGCCCGGTGTACGCCGACGTGTTGCCGTTGTACTCCCGCTGCAACAGCCCGTAGGCCGGGTGGTCGCTCACCTCGTCCTGCCCGCCGTCGTCGTTCTTGCGGAACACCTTGCACGGCAGGGATGCTATCACCTGGGCGATGAGGGACACGACCGACACGAGCGGCGCGAACTGGTAGCCGGTGCGGGGGCCGACGGGGATGCTGCCGTCCGAGCGGCCGGTGACGGCGTTCACGAACCACGTGGCCGGGTTGACCAGCGAGGACGTGTCGGCCGACGCCGACGGCACGACCTGGCCCGGCTCGTGGCCGCCGATCCGGCCGAACGTCTCTGGGGGCAGTCCGGTCATACGCTCACCAGTGGGGAAATACCCTTCTTCGGGCGGGTCTTGTTCGGGTCGGCCAGCCACGCCGACACGCCCATGAGCAGGGCGGTGATGCCGTCGATCTTGTCCTTCGACTTCCGCTTGATCGGCATCACCCCGTCCGTCCCGCTCACCTCGAGCGCCACGTTCCCGGCCATCCACCGCATGACCGCGTTCCCGCCGTGCCGCAGCTTCTTAGCCTTGATTCCGTCGGCAGTCAGCCACTTCCACGGCGGCGAGTACATCCGCTTGTTCTGCGCGAACTCCTCCACCTTGAACCCGGCCTCGGTCAGTTCGGTTTTCTCACTCCGGCAGTAGCTCGGGTCCATGCACAGCACACGGAGGTCGAACCGCTTCCGCACCACGTCGAGCACGTCACGGATGACCTTGAAGTCGGTCGTGTTGCCCGGCGTGCGGGTCAACAGGCCGGCCCCGATGAACTCGCGGAACGGGTTGGCTCGCATGTCCCGCCGCGTCTCCTCCGGCAGCCAGAAGAGCGACGCCACCTTCACCGCGTCCGGCCCGTCGGGGAACAGCAACTGCAACGATGCGAAGTCGTCCCGCCAGCCCAGGTCCAACCCCGCCCAGCACGGCGTCTTCTCCGCCACCTGCCGCCAGTCGAACGGCTCGCAGGCCGCCTTGTCCCAGTCCATCAGGTCGATCGCGTTCTCGACCAGCCTCTGCGTCTTGATGTTCAGGTGGAGGCGGAGGAACTCCACGTTGAAAGCCGGGTCGTCCTTCGCCTGCTTCGCCAGCCGCCCCAGCTCGGCCTTGCTCACGCTCACGCCGAGGTTCGGGTTGCACGCCGCCCACGTCGCCGGGTCATACGGGTCGGCCTTCACGTCCGCCTCGTACACCACCGGCAGGAAGGCCGGGTCGTAGCTCGGGTCGGCCTGCACCCGCTTCGCCTTCTTGTACTTGTCGTTGCACACGCTCGGTCGGTCGAAGTCGGCCGTGGTCAACTGGATCATCAGCGGCTGCTTGCGGTTCTCACTGGTCATTGAGGTTTGCAGTGCCGTCATCAGGTCGGCGTCGTCCTGCTCGTGCAGCTCGTCAATGATGATCAGGTGCGAGTTCCCCCCATGCTTCCCGCCGCCGTCCCCGGAGATCACCTTCAGGAACGAGTTGTCCGGCTTCACGAACGAGCGGCTCATCCCGCCCTGGGCGTTCCCGCCGTACACCTTGCACCGGCTGCTGAGCAGGGGGTTCTGATCGACCATCCCCCGCATCTGGCGGAACAGCAGCCCGGCCTGCTCCTTGTCCTTCGCCGCGATGAACCCCTGTTGCCCGGCCTCGTCGTCGCAGAAGAACACGTACAGCCCGATGCCCGCACACAGCGGCGTCTTCCCGTTCTTCCGCGGCACGTAGAAGAACAACTCCCGGTACCGCCGCACCACCCGGTCCCGAGCGTCCCTCCGCTTCCACCCGAACAGGTTGGCCACCACCGCCGCCTGCCAGCGTTCCAGTTTGAACGGCTCGCCGGCGACTCCGCCCTCGATGTGGCGGAGCATCTCGCCGAAGAAGTCGATCGCCCGCTGAGCCGCCGCGGTGTCGAACCAACACCCTTCGGCCCCGGCGAACGGGTCGTAGTTCGGAATGCCAAGGATCAGTTCTCGCCACTCGGCGGACAGCCCGGCCCCGCCGTCCGGCACCGGCTCAGCCGACGACGCCGAAGAACTTTTGCGACCGCGTGTCGCCTTCGCCTTCGCCACCTGTTGCCCCTTGAACACGGGTCCGGGATGCGGGGCTGAAGCCGAACTGTTGGGCCAGCCGGTGCAGGTCGGCCACCGCCTTCCGCTTGGCCGCCAACAGCCCCAGGGCGATGCACCGGATGACCGACATGCCCTTCGTCGCCTTCACGATCCGCACGTAGTCCGACCACACCTCGCAGTACGCCGACAGCAGGTTCCAATCCACCTGCTGCAACAGCCCCGCCGCGGCGAGCTGCTCGGTCAGTCGGTCCCACTCCGACCGCCCCTCGGCCGGCATCCACGCCGGGCACTCCGGCACGCCCTTGCCGAAGCTCGCCTCACCCTCCCGCCCCTTCGCCCGCCAACTGCCGCGTGCTTCGAGGATCGGGGTCGGCGTCGGAGCCGGTCCCCTCTTGCCCATGACGCCCCCCTATGACGAAACCCGTGAAGATTTCCACGCTGCTCCCAATGGGGTACGCAGTGAGAGGGGGCTAGACTTCGGACATACCCCTCCCCCTCGTCGCATTACGTCGCGTTTGCGGGCCGATCTCCGCCCGCCCTCGCCCTGCCCAGTCCGCCGTCCGTCGTCACCGTCTTGCGGCTGTGGCACGGCTTGCACAGGCTTTGCAGGTTCCGTTTGTCGAACAGCTTCTTCTGGTCTCCCTCGTGCGGGGTGATGTGGTCTACCTCGGTGGCTTCAACGATCTCACCCAACGGCAGGCAGGTAACGCACAGCGGGTGCTCGGCCAGGTGCGTGAGGCGGAGTGCCTGCCAGTCGCGGCCGTAGCCCCGCTTCGACGCCGACAGCCGGGGTGCTCGCACAGCGGGGGGTATCCCGGCAGGTCGGTGTGTTGGAGGTCGGCGGGGCACGGGCGTTCACCGGCGCGGTTAAGTACACCACCAGTTTACCCCGCGATCCCGCGAGTGATAGCACAGACTCCATCACTTCGTCGGAGACTTCATGTGTGTATGTAGTCTCTTACTCTCGGACACCGCCATTGGAGCACGCCACCGCATTTCTCGCGGGAACTGGCCGGCGTGCGGGGAGGCCGCGAGAGTGCGAGAGTTGGAGAGTTAACG
>JANNVG010001235.1:0-6376 GCA_031414395.1 Fimbriiglobus sp. | reverse complement strand
GCGGGTCGCCTTTGGGTGGTGGGCTGCCTCGTGGCCCGCGGGCATTCAACCCGCGGCGGCGTCGCGGGGTTGTCCGGCTCGGGGTTTTCCTCACCGCGGCGGAGGAACCGCCGGCCGGTTCACCTAACTTTCCGCCCGTGTCAGCACCGGCAGGTTGTGCCGTTCGCCGTGCCCGCGGAGGGGGTAGTCCTTCCGCAGCGGGAAGTCCTCGAACGCATCCGGCATCAGGATTCACCGCAGGTCGGGGTGGCCGTTGAAGCGGATGCCGAACATGTCGTACACCTCGCGCTCCATCCAGTCGGCCCCTTTCCACAGGCTGTACACCGACGGCAGTTCGGGGTCCGGGTCGTTCACGAACGTCTTCATGAACAGCCGCTCGCCGCTGGCCATGTTGATGAGGGCATACACCACAGCGAACCGATCCGTCGCGTCCGGGTAGCCGAGGTAGTCGATCCCGCCAACGTCGCTCAGGAAATCGAACCCGGATTGCTTGAGCAACTTCATCGCATCGAACAGCTTCTCGGCCGGCACCGTCACCCGTTTGTTGTCGCGGAACTCGGACGTGCCGACGGCGTCGCCGAACGCGGCCTTCAGTTTGTCGGTGGCGGTGGACATTGGCTATCCAGTGTTCTGCTCGCTGCGCGAGCGGCGTGCGTTTTCCAAGCCCGCTCGCGGAGCGAGCAGAACACTTAGTTCTTTCCCACCATCGGCAGGCTTCGCGTTCTCGTGCCGGTGTTGAAACTGCCGGGCGTAATCACCATCTCGTTCGGGTCGAGTTGGTTGGCCAGCGGAGCGGGGCCTTCGTACTCGGTGCGGCGGGCGAACTCGCGGCCGTTGAACGTCCCGGTCTTCTGCACCTTCTCCTGCAAATCCAGCACGGCGCGGATCAGTTGCTCGGGTCGCGGCGGGCAGCCGGGCACGTACACGTCCACCGGGATGAAGCGGTCGATTCCCTGCACCACAGCGTAGGTGTCGAACACCCCGCCGCTGCTGGCACACGCCCCCATGCTAATGCACCACTTCGGCTCGGGCATTTGCAGCCAGATCCGCTGCATCACCGGCACCATCTTCATCACCACCCGGCCGGCCACGATGAGCACGTCGCACTGCCGCGGGGTGAACCGCATGGCCTCGGCCCCGAACCGGGCGATGTCGTACCGGCTGCTCGCCGTGGCCATCAATTCGATACCGCAGCACGCGGTGGCGAACGGCATCGGCCACAGGCTGTGCTTCCGCACCCAGTTGGCGAGGAAGTCGAGCGGGGCGAGCATGAAGTTTTCGTTCGGTTTCAGCGCCACTGGAACACCCCCTTCCGCCACGCATACACATACGCGATGCCGAGCGTGGCGAGGAAGATGAGGATCTCGACGAACACCACCCCGCCGAAGGCCGTCTTCCACGTCGGGTTGCCGCCGTCCGCGTAGGCGAGGACCGCCCACGGGTACAGGAACAGCAACTCCACGTCGAACACGAGGAACAGGATGGCGATCAGGTAAAACTTCACGTCGAACAGCATCCGCGACGAGCCGATGGGGTCCATACCGCTCTCGTACGGCATCGTCTTCACCCGCGTCGGCTTCCACGGCTTAACAAACGGCAGGTGGGTGGCCATGAGGGTGGCCCCGGCCAGCAGCACCACCACCACCGCGTACACCAGCACCGGCCAGTAGCCTGTCAGGTCGAAGGCCGGCTCCAGGCCACTCGGCGTTGCAACGGGCTGGGTCATGACGGACAATCCCGCAGTCGAGCCGGGCCGGCTTGTGAATTCTTTCACAATCCTCACCCCGCACCGTCAGTCTAGTAGGCCGAGCGGGGGAATGGCAACAACACCCGCCATCGGAAACCGAATCGGGAGGGATCCCATGCCGACAGAACTGGTCAGCCCGGAGAACGCCACCCTGGAAGGGCTGCGGGACATCTACGACTCCGCCCTCATGGACGTGGAACTCGACGAGGAGAACGGGTTCGTCGTGATCGACGACGAGATCGTGGCGCGGGCGAAACTGTCGGAGAGTAAGGAGCGGCTGCAACTGATCGCCTGCTACAAGGTGCGGGAGGACGCGACCCGGATGGATCGCCTGGAACTGGTGAACCGCATCAACGACCAGTACGTGATCGTGCGGGCGGCGATGAGCGACGACGACGAACTGTGGGTGGACTACGCCATCGTGCTGAAGGGCGGCACCACGCCGAAGCACATCGCGCACGCCACGCGGATGTTCCTGAAGGTGGCCGAGATGGCGGTCTAGGACTGCGACGAGGACGGCATCGTGGCGTGACGGAGCGGCACTCGGACGAGCCGCGACCGCGAGTGAAGCGGGGGTCCGATCCCACTCCCTCGCGGTCGCGGCTCGTCAGGTCACTTCTTCTTCGGGATTTCGACGGCGTAGGCGGTGGCCGCCCGCCCGCCCAACCCGCCGGGCACGAACACCAGCAGTTTCCACCCGTCCGGGTGCGGCAGGAACTGGTACGGCTCGCCACGCTCGCCGAGCTGGTATGACTTCAGCTTCGACCCGTCGCGGTCGAGCAGGATGAGTTGGTCCTGGTAGTTCTGGGCGAAGATCAGCCCGGCCTTGGTGTCGAACCCGACCGCCCGCGGGTACGCCCCGGTCTTCAGTTCCAGAATCGGGTCGTCCAGGTTGCTGGAGTCGAACACGAAGGTGGAGTAGGGTCCAGCGGGCTTCCGCCCCTTCACGGCACCGTTGCCCCCGCCCGACGGGGCGGACACCAGTTTGCCGTCGGCGGACACCACCGGCTGGTTGAACGCACCGCCGAGCAGCCCGTCGCAGGCGGTCACGTATGTCACCTTCTCCCCGTCGAGGCTGAACTGCATCAGTCGGCTGGTGCTCACGTCGGTGGTGTACAGGTGCTTGCCGTCTTCGGACAGCACCGGGGTGAAGAACGCCGCTTGTTTCCCCAGATCCTTCGGCTCGTACTCCTTCAGCATTTTGCCCGTCTTCAGGTCCATCACCCGAAGGGTGCAACCCGTGTGAATCCCGCTGGTGTCGATCACATAGGCGACGCCGAGCGAGGGGGCGGACAACACCCGCGTCGCCTTGTTGATCGGGAAACTGGTCCCCTTCTTGAGGGTCTTCGGGTCGAGCACCCACGCCTCCTGCTCGCCGTTGACGGTCAACACCAGCCCTTCCTTGGACAGGCTCAGCCACGACACGTCTTTGCTCACCACCAGTTTCGCTTCCTCTTTCAACTCCGGGAAGGAGAACCGCCGGACGGTGTCCGCCCCGTGGTCGAGGGCGTAGAACCCTTTGGCGTCGGGGGTCCAGGTGAGGCACGGGTCGGCGGCACCGCCGCGACTTCCCGGACGCCCGCGCTCCGCTTCCGTGGACACCTGCACCGACTTCACTTTCAAGTCGCCGACCACCGTCTCCCCGCCCGGCAGCGGGTTCACCGGCTTCGGCAGGTTCGGGGTCGGCCGCGGGTCGGGGGTAGTCGGTCCGCCGCTCACCCGCCGTGCGAGGGCGGGCACGTCCTGCACCACGACCGACGTGTGGATGTCCTTCCGCCCCTCGTTCGAGTACGTGATTTGCATCTGGTGCTTGGCGACGGGCAGCTTCACCTTGATGCTCCCCTTCTGGCCGCTCAGCTTGATCTCGTGCGTGGTGCCGCCGGTCAATTCGGGGATGTCGCCCTTCTTGGCCGGGATCGGTGCCGGGGCGTCGGTCTTCACCAGCCGGATGGTGGCCGAGGCGACCTTCTCGAGCGGGTCGATGAACTCGAAGGTGAACTCCACCTCGGCCGTGTCCTTGTCCACGCTCACCACCCGGACGCCGCTCGCGCCCACCCGCCCGTGAAGCATCTTGGTCAGCTCCAGTGGAGGCAAGGCGAACCCGATATTCGTCCCCCGCAGCTTGGCCACCGAGATGCCGACCAACCGCCCTTTCGAGTCGAGCACCGGTCCGCCGCTGTTGCCGGGGTTGATGCCCCCTTCCAGTTGGACGACGGCCAGTTCCCCCTGGTCGTCCTCCCGCAGACTAGACACGCTCGTCTTCGAGATGGTGACGGCCGGGTTGCCGTCGGTGGTGGCCAGAGCGTCGCCGAACGGGAAGCCGACGGCGTAGACGGTCGCCGTCTCCGACGCCTCGGCCTTCACCGTCAGGTCGATCGGCTTGGGCGGGTTGACCACCTTCTTCACCCGCAACACGGCCAGGTCGCGGCCGGCGTCGGCGGCCAGCACCTCGGCCGGGTACACCGCCTCGTCTTTCGCCTTCCCGCTGCGGAACACCACGTCCAGCTTGCGAACCGGGCCGGCCGCCGCCGGCGGGCGGACGACGTGCTCGTTCGTCACCACCAGCACGCCGTCCTTGTCCGCTTGGATGACGAACCCGCTCCCGGACCCGGTGACGCGGGCCGTCTCCATCTTGATGAACACCGTGGCCGCTTTGATGTCGGCGAGCGTCTTGGGCGGGATGCCGTCGTCGGCGGGGGCGACGGCCGGCAGTGCGACCGATACCGTGAACAGGAGGGCGAAGCACCGTTTCATCGGGTGTCCCTGTGGGGTCGGATTCGTCGGCTCAATGGAAGTGAGCGTATTCTGTGCCCGTCCACACTGTCAAGCGCCGAACCGAGTGCCGAGCGGAATTCTTGCCGGGCGAAAGTGGCAAGTGAAAGTGAGACATCGGGTCACGGTACCGACCGCCGCATGAACTGAAACACTCCGCCGTAGTCCGACCCGCCGAGGTCGTCCGGGTGGCCGTGTTCGATGTCTTCCAGCTTGCCGAGTTTGCTCGCCCAGAACCCTGACGGGGGTTGGCGAGCGGCGTGCTTCCAGGTGCCGTACTGGTTTGAGTACAGAGCAACTTTCAGGAACCCTGTCTCCAGGTCGGCGGTCGGGCAGGCCGTGTACCCGTGAAAGTGAAAGAAGTCGACGAGTTGTTGCTCGGTGCAGGCGTAGCCGGTCGGAATGGGCCAGACCGACCCCGGTTCGTACCAGTCGGAGTCCACACCCACAGCCCACGCCACGCAGTTGTAGTCGACAGTCGCCGGGCTGGTGATGCGAAAGCTGCCAGGGGTCAATCGGGGGAACAGGGTCATGATGAGTGTCTCGGCCGGGGTCACGCGAGCAACCCCCGCTCGCGGCTCCATTGCACCCAGGCGTCGGCCATCTGTTGCACCTTGCCACGAGCTTCGAGCGGGATCGGGTCTTCGCCGGTCAGGTGTTCCAACGCCCAGAACCAGAAATCCGTCTTCCGTTCCAACTCTTCCAAGATCAGCCCCACCACCCCCGGTCCCATGGCGATGATCTTCTGGTACTCCAGAAGCATCGCCATCTGCACCGAGTTCGACAGGAGTGCGGACTTCTGCCGCCACTCGGCCGCGAGGCGGTGAAATTCTGGCGCCAACTCGTCAGGCGAGCGAGTCGGCAGGCTGAGTGTCGTGGCGGGCATCGTGTTCCCTCCGGTCTCCCGATTGTACACCCACCCCGTCGCCCCTTCACCTCTGCGGCCGACGCATGAACTGAAACACCTCGCCGTACAAACCACCCGCCACGTCGTCGGCCGTGTCGTGCTCGATGTCTTCGTCCGGCCCCAGTTTGCTCGTCCAGCGGCCGTCGGGCAGTTGCCGGGAGGCGTGCGTCGGGTCGTCGAACTCCTCGGCGTAGATCGCCACCTTCTCGAAGCCGGGTTCCCACGTGCCGTCCGGGCACGGGGCGTAGCCGATGGTGCGGAACGCCGCCGTCAGGTCGTCCACCGTGAAGGCCTTCCCGAGCAGCGGACACGGCCAGAACTTTCCGGGCTCCCACCAGCGATGGAATTCGCCGGCGGCCCACGCCACGCAGTTGTACCGTCTGGTGGCCGGGCTGGTGACGCGGTGGTTGGAGGGCGTGAGGCGGGGGAAGTTGGCCGTCGGGGTGTGGGCGGGGGCGTGACTCATGAGTTCGCGTTCGCCCCCAGAACACCCGTCCGGTAGCCCCACTCGATCCAGGCTTTGGCCACCGACTCGATGTCGCCGAGCGCGGCGTGAGGGGCCGGGTTTTCTCCCGTGATGCACTCCAGCGCCCAGAACCAGAAGTCCGGTTCGCGTTCCAAATCCTGAAGGAGCAGGGGAACGACCGGCCGGCCGAGGCCGATGATCCGCTGGTATTCCGGCGTGACCACCATCTTGCCGATGAACGACCCGTACCGGGTTCGCTTCCGCCACGCGTCCGCCAGTTCCTCGAACGTGGCGCGGAGTTCGTCGGCCGTCAACGTCTCGCGGAACGGTTCAACTGCGGTGGCCATCGTGTTCCCTCCGGACTCTCGAATTGTACACTCTCCCCGTCGCTCCTTCACCTCCTCGGCCGCTCCCATGACACGCCGCCTGTTCACCGCGTGACGAGCCGCGACCGCCAGGGAGCGGGTTCCATTTTCCGCTCCCT
>JANNVG010001234.1:0-2247 GCA_031414395.1 Fimbriiglobus sp. | reverse complement strand
GCTGCCGGGGGGGCCGTCCGGGCCGCCCGAACCGTCCGTCGGGGGCAAGCAACATTCCCGCCGGCCGGACGCTCCGCCGGACGACCGCCGCTCCCACCCCTTCCTCGAATCGTCCGACAGACTGCCCACACGTGGCAAGGGTTCGGACGATGCGGACGGTTCGGACGACCTCTTCCGTTCGCCTGCGGTGGTGAGTCGAGAAGACTTCGCCCGGTTCTCGGAGATGGACTGATTCGAGCGGTCTCGCACCCCATCCGCGTGGATGGGGTGCAACTCGGACAACCTCACCCCCGTTTCGGGCCGTGTTACCATCTGTGCCCCGGAACGCGGTGAACCGGCTCCGGGGCGACATCAAGGAACGCAGCACATGGGTACGGTGTTCAAAAAGACCTACACCAAACCGGTGCCGGCCAACGCCGAAGTCGCCGACAAAGGTGGCCGACGGGTGGCCCGGTGGAAGCACGGCCGCAAGGTCCGCACAGCCCCGGTGACGACGGGCAAGGACGGCACCTTGCGGCTGGTGATCGAGTCTCCCGTCTACGTCGCCAAGTACCGCGACGGCACGGGGGCGGTGTGTGTGGTGTCCACCGGTTGCCGCGACGAGCAGGCCGCCCGCAAGGTTCTGGCCGACCTGGAACGGAAGGCCGAGTTGATCCGCTCGGGAGTCATCACTCAGGACGAAGAGGCGACGGGCCGCCACGCCTCAACCCCTCTCGACTCACACTTCGCCGCGTTCGAGGTGCGGCAGCAGGCCCGTGGGGTGGCGGACAAGTACCAGCGCAACACCATGCAGGCGCTACGGCGGGTGGCGAACGAATGCAAGTTCCAGACGCTCGCCGATCTGCGGTGCGAGCCGTTCGAGAAGTGGCTCACGTTCCGCACCGCCGAGAAGATGAGCACCCGCAACGCCTACCGCGAGGCGTGGGTGGTGTTCGGCAACTAGTGCGTCGAATCCGGGCGGGTGGGGGCCAACCCGTTCCTGAAGCTGCCGAAAGCGAACGTGAACGCCGACCGCCGGCGTCAACGCCGGGCGCTCACCGAAGACGAGTTGCCGAAGCTGTTGGCGGTCGCTCGCACCCGGCCGCTGAACGCCCGGCTGACGGTGAACCGCGGGGAGCGGAAGGGCCAACCCGGCGCGAAGCTCACCCCCGAATTCCGGCAACGGTTGGAGCGGAAGGCCGTGAGCGGGCGCTCATCTGGAAGACGCTCGTCACCACCGGGCTGTGGAAGAACGAACTCGCTTCGCTCACCGTCAGGCAACTGCAGTTGGCGGATTCGCCGCACATCGAGTTGCGGGCCGCGGACGAGAAGAATCGCAAGGGGGCGTTCCTGCCGCTCCAGGCAGACGTGGCCGAGGACCTCCGCCAGTGGTTGCGGGAGAAACTCGAAGTTGCCCAAGCCGAAGCCCGCGACCACGGGAAGTCCCTGCCCGAATCCTTGCCGAGCGGTACACCGCTGTTCGCCGTGCCCGTTCACCTCGCCCGTGCCCTGAAAGCCGACCTGAAGGCGGCCGGCATCCCGCACACCGACGATCGCGGGTTCGTGGTGGACGCCCACGCCCTGCGGGGCACGTTCGCCACCCTGCTGGCCAAGGGCGGCACCAACCCCAGGATCGTTCAGGAACTGATGCGGCACTCCGATCCACGGCTGACGGCAAACGTGTACACCACCCTCCGCATGACCGACACCCGCGGGGCATTGGACGTGCTGCCGTCGCTCACCACCGGCCCGCAATTGCTTCCCCCTGTGCTTGCACCGACGGTGTGCAATCCGGGGCAATCTGGGTCATCTGAGGTCAAGTCGGGGCAACTGTCAGAGGAAGTGGACGGGGTGCGCGAGGGCGACGAAAAGGGTAGAAATGTCAATGAAAAAGGCCCGCTGACAACCTCTGTCATCAGCGGGCCACGTTCGGCAAAACTCACCCAAAAAGTTGCGGAGGTAGGATTTGAACCCACGACCTCCGGGTTGAGAAAGCTGCGCAGTTCACTGAAATTTCAGCCGTTTGGACCCCGTCTGGCCGTAGCAGTGGCACCCAACTGGCACCTATACTCCTCGGGCACCAACAGTTGGTGCCGGAGTGGAGTCAAGGCCAAAAAGCACAAGCGGGATCGGGGGGGTAGGCGTCACGAAAGTTGGTGGGAAAAGTGTTCACTTCGGCGGGGACTTGAGGGATGCTGGGGACTTGCCCCCGGCGAGCCGTCATGTCCGCACCCGTGTCGCCCGAACTGGAAGCCCGCGCCCAGGAGC
>JANNVG010001233.1:0-2800 GCA_031414395.1 Fimbriiglobus sp. | reverse complement strand
GTTTTTGTGTTCCTGGAGGGGTGCGAGCATACCACTTCCGGCATCCGCTCGCTGAGCGTGCAGACCACTTCGGAAGAACGGCTCCACCGCCGCCGCCACGTCCGCCGCCGTCTGGTAGCGGTCGGCCGGGGCCTTCGCCATCATCTTCCCGACCACCGCGGTCAACTCCGCCGGCACCCCCACCAGCGGGGCGGGTTGAACGGCCGGGTCGCAGTGGGCGTCGATCTTCGCCAGCGGCGACCCGGCCGGGTGCGGCACCCGCCCGCTCAGCAGGTGGTACAGGGTGCAACCGAGGGCGTACACGTCCGAGCGGGCGTCGGCCGCGTGCGGGTCGTCGGCCTGCTCCGGGGCGATGTAGTCCGGGGTGCCCATCACCACCCCGCCGCCGGTGAGAGCCGGGTCGTCATGCTCGGCGGCGACCACCAGGCCGAAGTCGAGCACTTTCGTGACGCCGGCCGGGGTGCGGATCAGGTTGCTCGGCTTCACGTCACGGTGAATCAACCCGGCGGCGTGGGCGTGAGCCAGCCCGCGGGCGGCGTCGCGGGCCACCCGGCACGCGTCCTCGGCCGGCAGCGGCCCGCGGCGGACGACGTCCGACAGCACCTCGCCCGGCACATACTCCATCACCAGCACCTGCCGGTCGCCCACCTGTTCGGCGTCGTAGGCGGTGGCGATGTTCTCGTGCGTCAGCTTGGCGGCGGCCCGCACTTCCCGCCGGAACCGCTCCACCGCCCCCGGCTTGGCCACGCCCTCCGCTCGCATCACCTTGAGCGCCACCGGCCGGCCCATCACCAGGTGTTCGGCCAGCCAGACCACGCCCATGCCGCCGAACCCGAGCGGGCGGAGGATGCGGTACTTCGGGTGGTCGGCCAACTCCGGCGGCGGTACGACGGCAGCGGAACCCTGTGGGGGATTGTCAGCGAAGGTGCGGGTGAAGGTCTCGCCGACGGGGGTGGAGAGGTCGGCGGGGCGGTCGTGGTCGGCGCGGGTGCGGGCGGCGGCGAGCAGTTCGATCAGCGTGTCGGGGGGCGAATCGGCGGCGGCCCGGTCGAGGCATTCCGGGCACACGGCGAGGTGAGCTTCGACGGAATCGAACTCGGCGTCGGGCAGCTTGCCGAGCAGGAACGCGGTCAGGTCGGCGGGCGTCGGGTGGGTGCTGATCGGCATGGTCGGCTCCGGACGGACTGACACCGAATACCGTATGCCGGCTCGCGCTGTCTCGAATCCGGGAAAATCACGGGCGACGGGCGGACCTGACATCCCAACGCCCGCAAAGTCGCCCGCCAATCCTGAGAGGCGGATGAGACTTGCGGCGAGGGGCGCAGACGCGGCGGCGGGGTGGAAGCTATCATCGTGACAGATATGGTGGAGCGTCCGTCTACCGAGGGGTCGTCATGATCCGGTTCCGCTGGAAACGCCTGCTCATCCCGTCCGTCCTCGCCGGCATCATGTTCGTCGCCCCCGACGACTCGCTCGGCCAGCGTGGCGGGTTCGGCGGCGGCGGCGGTGCCCCCCCGAGTGGCGGTGCTCCTCCTAGCGGTGGCGGCGGGTTCGGTGGTGGCGGCGGTGGCCGCGGCGGGTTCAACATGGGGTCGATGGCCGACAGCTCGTTCGACCGGCTGGTGAAGTCGTACGGCGGCAGCGGCGACTCGCTCGACTACGGGAAGATTCCCAACGACGTGCGCGAACAGTCGAACATGATGAACCAGCGGTTCGGCTCGCCCCCGCTGCCGACGAGCGGGTCGGTGTCGAAGGCCGATTTCCGGGCCGAGGTCGAGAAGCGGGTGGCAGCCCGCATGGGCGGCGCGGCCCCCGGCGGCACGCCCCCCGGCGCGACCCCGACGACCAGCGGCGGCGACAAGGTGGTCGTCCTCGGCGGGCCGACCGGCGGCGGCACGGCCATGACCATGACCCCCGGCGGCGGCGGCATGACCATGACCATGACCCCCGGCGGCGGGTTCGGCGGCGGGGGCGGCGGTCAAATGAACCCGGAAAGCCGGTTCAAGGAGATGGACAAGGACCAGAACGGGAAGGTCAGCAAGGAGGAAGCGGCGAACGGCTCCCGCCGGTTGGCCGGGTCGTTCGACCAGAACGACACGAACAAGGACGGCAGCATCGACATGGCCGAGTACACCGCATACTTCTCCGCCGCGATGGGTGGCGGCGGGTCGGGTGGGCCGGGCGGTGGCATGGGTGGCGGCGGGTACGGTGGCTATGGCGGCAGCCGCGAAGAGCGGAAGCTGGAAGAGCCGGACGAGCCGAAGCCGGTGGTGTACCGCTTCGGCAACCTGCCGCCGGGCCTGCCCCCCTACTTCCTCGACGCCGACTACGACAAGGACGGGCAAGTCGGCCTGTACGAGTGGGTGAAGTACTGGGACGCGACCGAGACCCGACTGGTCGAGTTCAAGGCGCTCGACCAGAACGCCGACGGCCTGCTGACGGCCGAAGAGTACATGCGGGTGAAGAAAGTGACCCCGGTGTTGCTCGCCCAGGCGAGCACCGGCCGCGGCGGTCGGCCGACCGGCGACACGTCCTTCTCCCCGCCGACGGCCGACGGCACTCCGACGGTGTCGCCGGGCACCGAACAAGACAGCCAGCAGAAGAAGGACGACAAGTTCCGCGACCCGCGGAAGGACGAGAAGAAGGACGAGAAGAGAGACGAGAAGAAGGACTCGCGGAGCAGCGGTGACACCCGCGGGACCAGCCCGTTCGGTCAGCGGCCGAGTGGCGACACCCGCGGGACGAGCGGCGGCGGGTCGCCGTTCAACCCCGGCGGCGGCACTGGTACGCCCCCCGGTGG
>JANNVG010001232.1:0-2355 GCA_031414395.1 Fimbriiglobus sp. | reverse complement strand
CTTGCGACCGCGCGAAGGCCGGTCGCAAGCTCCCGGCGACGACAAGCCGCCCTCCCGTGCCTCGCTCGCCCTAGAACCGCACCCGCTGCACGCGGTGGTTCTCGGTGTCGATCACATGCACGCGGCCGAACTTGTCCACCGCCACCGCCCACGGGCTGTTCAGCTCGCCGGCGGCATGGCCCGGTTTGCCCCAGATGGCCAGGCTCTTGCCGTCGGGCGTCACTTTCTGAATCCGCTGGTTGCCGTACTCCGCCACGTACAGTTCCCCGCCGGGGCCGAAGCACACGTCATACGGGTACTGGAACTGCCCCGGCTCGCTGCCCGGCGAGCCGAACTCGCGCACGAAGTCGCCGGTCCGCGTGAGCACCTGCATGCGGTGGTTGCAGGCGTCCGCGGCGTACAGCAGTCCGTCCGGGCCGATGGCCAGCGCCCGCACGCGGTTGAACTGCAACGGCCCGATGCCCTGCTCACCCCAGCAGGCCACGAAGTTGCCGTTCACGTCCAACTTCGTGATCCGCTGGTTCTGCCCGAACTCGCTGATGTAGTAGTTGCCCTCCGCGTCCTGCACGCAGTCGCTCACGTACCCGAACTGGCCCGGCTTGCTCCCCGCCTCGCCGCCCATCGTCTTGAGCAGGTTCCCGGCGTGGTCGTACACTCGCACGCAGTGGTAGTGCGAATCCGCCACCAGCAGGTTGCCGTCGCGGTCGATGCTGAGGCCGCTCGGCCGGCCGTTGCGGAAGTCGGGCGTGGTCCACGTCGGCCCGACGTACCCGCCGGTCAGGTCGAACGCCTGGATGCGGGCGGTGAAATCGACGACGAACACGCGGCCGGTGGCCGGGTCGATGGCGACCGCCCGCGGGCGGGAGAACTGCCCCTCTTGCACGCCGCGGGTGCCCCACACGGCTTCCGGCGGGGCGCCGTGGCGGAACGACAGCGCGACCGACACGCCGACGGCGGCCAGCACGAGCAGGGCGAACAGGAGCAGTGCGAGGCGGGGGTTCATTCAGTTCCAGGTTCCAAGTTCCAGGTTCCAAGTACGATCCGGTCACTGCGTTCCCGGTCCCAGACTGGAACCCCGAACGCAGTGAGTGGGGTACCAACCACTCACCCGGTCACGGCGTTCCCGGTTCCAATGTGTTCAACTTGGAACCTGGAACTACTTTCGCCCCGGTCCCAGGATCGTCTCGTGGTCGAACGCCTTCACCGTCAGCGTCCAGAACAGAAACGTCAGGCCGATGAGCAGGCAGGTGACGGTGAAGATCAGGGCCGACCAGAACCACCATAGGTTGCCGGTGGCCCACCCGCACATGGCGATCGGGAAGAAGGTGAGGAAGCCGGCCACGGGCAGGTACCACATGATCGCCCGGTTGACCGACGTACACCGCACCGACAGCCACAGGCCGTAGGTGGCGGCGAACGGCACGGCCGCCAGCAGGTACACAATCGCCGGCACGACCGCAATGGCCGCCTCGGTCGTGAAGAAGGCGATGGCCACCACCAGCGCGGACGGCGCACCCCACCACCAGCCCCGCAGCAAGCTGGTCAGCCACTTCGGCCACAGGATGGCCCGCCGCGGGGCGGGGATGGTGAGGAGCGATTCGAGGGTGAGCCGCTGCCGCTCGCGGCAGATGGCCGCACACGCCGCCATGCCGATTTGCAGCAGGTGGGCGAACACGCCGGCCCCGCCGGCCAGCAGCAGCAGCCAGCGGGCGAACGCCGACCCCCCGCTCCCGCTGATCATCGCCAGCAGGGAGATGCCGAGGAACACGAGCACGATCAGCCCGAGCACCCCGCCGATCAGGTACATCATCCCCTTCATGGCCTCGTCGTCTTCCGTCTTCACCTGGCCGGTGGTGTGCTGCTCCTTCCAGAAGAACGGGTCGGTGTCGCCGATCTTCGGCTTGGGGGCCAGGTCCTTCGCCGCGTGCATGCTCGGGTCGCGGTAGCCTTTTCGGCTGCCGCGCTTCTCCGAGTCCCAGCGGCGGTCGGTGTTCTTCGGCGGGTCCGGGTTGGGCTTGGCTGGCGGCGGGGGTGGGGGCGGCAGCGACTCCGCCACCGGCATCACCCGCCGGGCCTTCAGCCGCTTCGGGCTGCCGTCGTCCGCGTCCGGCTGCACGTCGGCCTGAAGCTCCACCGCGTGCGCCGCCTGCGCCGCCCGCCGGTGCCGCTCCTCCTTCTCCCGCCGCACCTCCTCCTCCCGCTTCGTCCGCTTCTTCTCCTGGTACGCCTTCTCGCGGTCGTCGTCGCGGTACCGCTCCTTCACCCACGGCGGCGGCTTGGGCGACTTGCGGGTGAGCTGCGTCCGCATCCGCCGGATGGCCCGAATGGCCATCCACACGGCCAGCCCGGCCACGA
>JANNVG010001231.1:0-1710 GCA_031414395.1 Fimbriiglobus sp. | reverse complement strand
TGTTGGCCGTCTCCCGCCGTGGGTCGGGCAGGTCGGCGAACACGGCGGTGATCGGCAGCGGCATCGGGCGGTCCTCGCGGGAACCCCTGTGATAGCCGCAAACCCCTACACCGTCAGCCGTTCATAGTGCGTAAGCCCTGCACTGACCGGTCCGGGTCTCCAGGCAGAACTTGTGAGCGACGGGCGTCTGCGTCACCCGCTGCACGAACAGCGGGGACTTTTTGCCCGGGGCCACGAGCTTGTCGGCACCGATGAAAACAGTTCGCTTGCCGTCCTCGGCGGCATACTTCACCACTTCCGGTTCCACCCCCGGCTTGGCCGACTCGAGCATGAGGTAGCCGGAACTATCCGCGAGCCACTTGCCCGCAAAGGTGGCGGGGGCGAACTCCCGTTTCTCGTAGATGGCTTTCAGTCGCTCCTCGGCAGCGGCGAGGGCTTTGTCCCGCGCTTTCCCGTCGTCGGCCACACTGAGTTGGTGGCAGACGATCAGCAACACGAGAGCGGTGAGCGTCGAGAATCGTGGCATCCTTCTTCCCCAGTTTCCAGCGGTGGTGGTTGTTGTCTCGGCACTCAGGCCCAGCAGTTGCGTTCCGGCCGGGAGCGGAGCGAGTTCGCCTCCGCGTCGCCGACGAACTCGTTCTTCTTCGGGTCGAACTTGAGTGTGCGGCCGAGGATCCACGCCAGCGACGCCGCGAAACTGGTCAGGTGCGATTGCAGCATCACGTCCGGGTGGGTGATCGTAGGTTTGCGGGACCGCACGCAGTCGAAGAAGTTGCGGGCGTGCAACCGGGTGTCGTGGAAGCGTTCGAGCTTACCGTTCTCGAAGGTGGCTTCCGCCCCGCCGAGTTTCACCTCGATGCCCTCGTCCCCCACCTGCACCGTGCCGTCACTGCCCACGAACTTCACCGGGCAGACGCCGACCTTGTTGTTGAAGGTCGGGCTGCGATCCCCGAACGGGGTCTTCAGGAAGTCGAGGACCAGTTTCACGCCGTTCGCGTAGCGGCAGGTGATGTCGGTCTTCCCCGGAACGAACTCGACGGGCGTGGTGGTGTCGGCGTCGTTGGCCCACTGGCACTGGTCGACGGTGTGGGCACCCCAGTCGATCAGCCGCGCGCCGGACTCGAAGTCGTACTGGTTCCGCCACTTCCCGGCGACGTAGGCCGAGTTGTACGGCCGCCACGGGGCCGGCCCGAGCCACAGGTTCCAGTCGCAGTCGTCCGCCGCGGGCGTCGGTTCGCCGGGGAGCCAGGAGTTGCCGAGTTCCGGCATGTACACCGAGGCGTACAGGGTGTCGAGTTTGCCGAGCTTGCCGCCGCGGGCCAATTCGACAGCCTTCTGGAACTGCGGCATGCTCCGCCGCTGGGTGCCCGCCTGGAAGACGCGGCCCGTCTTCTTCATGACGGCCGCCAGGTCTTGCACGTTCTTCATCGACAGGCCGCACGGCTTCTCGCAGTACACGTCCTTGCCGGCTTCGGCAGCCAGGATCGAAGCCGGCGTGTGCCAGCGGTCGCCAGTCGCCACGACGACGGCCTGGATGTCCTTGCGGTCGAGGAGTTTTCGCATGTCGCCGTAGGTTACGCAGTCCGTGTTTCCGGATAGTTTGTCCACGAGCGCCTTGCCCGACTCCCGACGGCTCTTCTGCACGTCGGCGATGGCCACGCAGCGGACGTCGGGCCGTCCGAGCATCGAGGTCATCAAGTAGGTACCCCG
>JANNVG010001230.1:0-4405 GCA_031414395.1 Fimbriiglobus sp. | reverse complement strand
GGGTCAGGTGGGGACGGGGGGGCTGGGGGCCGCGGGTTTATGGGGTCCCCCCGCGCCGGGTGTGGTTTCTTTCACACCCCGCGGGGGGCGCGGGCACCACTACTTCGCGTCGTACTTCTTCAGCAGGTCGCGGTACTTGGGCAACAGTTGGCCGAGCGCCAGGGCGGTCGGCGGGGACGGGCCGAGGCGGTTCACCGGCAGCGCGTCCTTCGCCTCCTTTGTGGCGTCCGGCGGGAGCTTGGTCAGGAAGAGGCTGATCCCTTGCGGGTCGGCCGCCTTGTCGAACTGTTCCCGCGCGCGGGCCGGGTCGCCGCCGAGCATGGCGAACACCCCCCGCTGGTAGTGGGTGAGCGCCTGGAACAGCAGGCGGCGGCGGAGTTGGTCGCGGGTCATGTTGGCCCACATCATCACCGCCCCGCCGGTGAGCAGCACCTGTTCGGCCATCGGCGGCAGTTGCAAGTCGAGCAAGCGGGGCAGGAGGGCCGACTCGGCCTCCGTCAGCGGTGGGAAAGTGGTCGCCCGCCACAGGTCGGGGAAGATCAGGTCGGTCATGGTCGGCATGGGCGGCGGCTGGCCGCTCATGGTGGCCTTCATGAGCGGCGGCGGGTCGCCCATCGGGGTGGCCAGTAGCTCGGCGTACAGGGAGTCGGCCTTGGCGTAGTCGCCGTTCAGCTTGGCCAAGTCGAACTCGATCATGCGGAACTTGGCCCGCTCGAGCGCGCGGGCGTCGGTCGGCATGTCCACCTTCTCCACCTCCGGCCCCTTCTTCTCCAGTTCGCCCTGCGCGGTCTCCGCCCGCCCCAGCCACACCAGCAGGCGGATCTTGTCGCCGTAGGTGGCCCGCACGTTCGGGCTGCTCTCCCCCTGCACCATCTTGAGCGCCGTCTCGAACAGGCCGGACTGCACGTACCCGGCGAACGTCACGGCCGGGTCCTCGCCCGCCCGCGGCACCCGCCCCATCCGCCGCCCGACCAGCCGGTCGAGCACCTCGAACAGCCGCTGCAGCCGGTCCTTCACCACCCCCGCGTCCACCTTGTTGGCGGCCAGGTCCTGCACGAACTTGTCCTGCCAGCCGGTCCAGTCGTCCTTCTTCAGGTAGTCGGTCTCCACCAGCAGGGTGGTCATGTTGCGGCGGCCGTTCTCGAGCCAGCGGTCGATCTTCGCCCACCAGTCGGGCGGCACCTGTCCGGTGCCCAGGTAGCGGCGGAACTCCTGCCAGAAGTCGGCCTCGCACAGTTGGATCGACATCTGCCACAGGGGGAGCAGCCCGCGGGCCACGTCGTCCAGCTTGCCGGGCGGGGCCTTCGCCGCCACCTGAATGAGTTCGTTCAGGGTGCTGCGGGCGGCGTCCACGTACCCCACCCGGGTGGTCGAGTGGCGGAACTCTTGCACCTCGTTCTTGCCCACCTGCCGGTACGCCATGACCGGCATGGGGATGCCCACTTGCAGGTACAGGCGGGCCAGTTCCAGCCGCGTGCGGAGGGCGTCGGCGGTGTACTCGCTGTCGTCCGCGGCGGTGTCGGGCAGGCGGTCGATGGCCCGCCGCAGGGCGGTCATCACCTGGAGTTCGGCCTCGGTCGGGCCGAGCGGGGGCAGCGGGCTGACGGGGAACAGGTCGGTCGGGGTGTCGGTGGCCGGCATGGTCGGCTTGCTGAACGCGCGGGCGAGGGAGACGAACCCGCCGGCCGCGTTCGGGTCCACCCGCAGGCCGTCGCGGGCCGAGCGGGCGGCCAGGAAGGGCAGGGCCACGTCCTGCTCGGACAGCGGCTGGGCGGGCGGCGGCGGCGGCGGGGCGGGGAGCAGGCCGAGCGTCGAGCCGTTCAACTGGGCGAACGACAGGGCGGCCGTCGTCGGCCCGCCGACCGCCGCCAACCCGTCCCGCCAGACGGCCATCGCCCCGGACGACCGCACTTGCCACTGGAGCTGTGCCCGCTCCTCGATCTTGACGCGCCGCTTGAGCAACTGGTCGATGTACCCGGCGTAGGCGTCGGCGTCGTCCAGCCCGACCGGGCGGGCCGGCGGGTGCAGCAGCCACAGGTCGTTCTCCCACCCCTGTTGCGGCGGCTGGCCGTCGCGGATCGGCGGCGGCGCGTCGGGCGGCTTCCGCGGGCCGAACACCTCGCGGGCCACGTCCCACGTCATCACCCGGTTGCGGCTGGTCAGGCGGGCCTGTTCCACCAGCTTGTCGATCTCCGCCTTCTCCTCCGGCGTTCGGGCCGGCGCGTTCACCCGCCGCGCCTCGTCCGGGGTGAGCGTCCGCGACCGCCCGACCACCAGCAGGCGGCCGTCCAGGTGCCACGGCGTGTTGTACAGCGGCAACTCGTCCGGCTTCACCCCGAACCCGGCCCGCACGCAGTACAGCGACGGCAGGCGGGTCGGCGCCTCCGCCTGGGCGACGCTCGCGTACCCGATGTTGTGCTTGTCCGCCAGCGGCACCAGCCAGCCGATCTCGACCGGCGGCTTCACCCGCTCGTCCACCCCCTTCTTCACCGCCTCGAACTCGTCCTCGGTGGTCACCTGTTGCGCCTTGAAGGCCGCTTCCAACTGCGTCTCGTGCTCCAGGTAATACTTCTCCCAGTCGGCGTACAGCCGCTGCCGCACGAACACCACGGCGGGCAACTCGGCCCGGTGCAGGCGGTACCGCGAGGTGACGAACGACTTCTCTTGCGGCGCGTGGTAGGCCAGGTAGTCGCCCTGGTCGGGGTGCGTGTTCAGCCCGCGGACGCTGCCCAGCACGTCCGCGCGGGCGGGGTCGGCGTGCCAGCGGGCGAACGTCTCGCCGGCCCGCTTCAGCCCCTCGTCCGGGGCCACCGCCCAGCCGACGTACCGCCGCCCGGCGGCCGACCCGTTCCACGGGTGCAACCAGCCCGGCACGGCCGCCAGCACCAGCGCCACCAGCCCGACCATGCACACCACGCGCCCGGCCCAGCAGCCGATGAGCACCCCCCGCGCCAGTTGCTCCGGCAGCTTGGCGAGTGCGGGGATCCACCGCCCGAAGCCGTTCAGGTGGGCGGCGATGAACGGCACCCCCACCAGCACCGAGTACGGCACGAAGCGGGCGTGAACGACGGCCGCCAGTAGGGTGGGCACCAGCCACACCAGCAAGTGCGACAGCCGCCCGTGCCGGTGCCCCAGCCCGCGGGCGAACGTGGACCCGGCCGCCGCCAGCCCGACCACCCACAGGACGACGGCGAACACGCCCGACGGGTTGGCCCCGAGGATGGGGTTGCCCAGGTAGCCGGGTTCGGCGTCCGGGATGGTGGGCGGCTCGCCCAGGTGGAACACCGAGTACGTGTAGCGGTACAGGTCGCGGTCTTCCTTCAGCACGTCGGCGGCGGCGAAGTCGAGTTCGAACGGCACCAGTTGGGCGACGGCTTCAACGGGGTCGCGGACCAGCCCGCCGACGAACGTCGGGTTCAACAGCACACCGACCACGCACAGCAGCAGTGCCCGCCACAGGGCCGACCGCGGGGGCGAGGTGCGGAACGGGTCGTCAGGCGACTCCGGCGGCGGCGTGCGGCTCAGGAACTTCGCATCCAGACAGTCGCCGGTCAGCATCAGGCCGACCATCAGCGGGGAGAGGAACGCGAACGAATCGAGGTTCGCCCACACGGCCGTCAAGCCGCCGAGGATCGCCGGCATCCGCCACTTGTGCCCCTTCGCCCAATCCGCCGTGTACAGCACCGCCAGAATGCCCGCCATGACGGGCAGGGCGAAGACCTGCGGGCGGAGTTGCGTGAACGACCCGGCCGCCACCGCCGCCGCCGCCGCCGCCGCCGCCCACGGCCAGAGCGGGGCACCCGGCTTCTTCAACAGGAAGAGCAGCCCGACGGCCGCCGCGAACGCGATCGCCTTCACCCCCACCGCCACCGCCCCGGACGAGTCGAGCGAGTGCAGCACGTATAGGAGCACCTCGCCGAGCCAGTTGGCGTTCACCCACGGGCGATCCGCGGCGGTGTACGTGAACGGGTCGCCGCCGACGGGGTACTGGAACTGCGTGACGAGCTTGCCGGCCGCCAGGTGCCGCCACAGGTCGGGGTTGCGGGCGACGAACGAAGCGAGCAGGAAGGCCAGCACGACGGCGAAGATGGCGAGGGCGATGTCGAACGGGCGGAACCACTCCGGCCAGGCGAGCGGGGCGGCGGGCGGGAGTGCCGGGGTGTCCGGGGCGGGACGCAGGTCCGGGGCCGGCGGCAACGCGGCCGGGTCGGCGGGTAGGGTGTCCGCGGGCGCGGGGGTCGGGGAGTCGGCGTTCACAACGGTACTCGGTGACGGGATGACCGGACGGATGATGACGGGCTTACCCTAGAGCCGGGGGGGGACTCGGGCCAGTTGGGTGTCTCCGAGCGTGATCCACCATCCAGCCATTCAAGGCGAGGGAAACTGGCGCGGCCTCGTGAGGCGA
>JANNVG010001229.1:0-2475 GCA_031414395.1 Fimbriiglobus sp. | reverse complement strand
TGAACACGCACCACCTATCGAGTCGGTACAAGGCGTTCGACGGGGGGACGGCCGGGCGGTTGCGGCGGCGGGTGCGCTGGTGCACACGCCGGTGAACGGCCGTTGGCGGAACATCGCCGAGATGGAACTGAGCGTGCTGTCCCGGCAATGCCTGGGGAAACGGCGGTTCGAGACGAAGGGGGAGATGGAACGGGAACTGGCGGCGTGGGCGGCGATGCGGAACGCGGCCAAGGCGGGCACGCGGTGGCAGTTCACCACCGCCGACGCCCGCGTCAAGCTCCGCGCCCTCGACCCCTTACCCGACACGGATCGATAGATCGACTAGTAGGGTGGGTCGGCGCGGGCGAAGCGCCCTCTGGACCCACCCTACCTGGCGCCCGCCTGCCGCACTCGCGGCGGCGCGTCCAGCTTCGACAAGTGCGTCGTGAGCAGCGGGTACACGTCACCGACGGCGGCATCCAACTTCGGCAGTAGCAGCCCCGGCGTGGCGGTGGTGCGGAGCGACTGCAAGTGCGTCAGCAGCACCTGCCGGGTCTTCGGGTCGCCGTGCAGCATGAAGTGGACCCACGCCCACGCCTCCTGATACTCCGGCCGGCCCATCTGCTCCACCGACTTCAGTTTCTCCAGCCGGGCGAGGTCGGCGCGGAACCGCCCGCCGCCGTCCGGCGCCCGCAACGCTTCCAAATGCGCCGCGTTCACCCCGCCGTTCGCCGGCGGCTGCTCGAAGTACCCGGCCAGCCCTTCGTCCAGCCACAGCGGGACCGTCTTCAGCGTGCCGTGCAGCAGGGCGTGCGTCAGTTCGTGCCGCAGGTCGATCCGCAGGCGGTCGCTCGCCCACGTGTACACGTGCAACTCGGGCGGGCTGCCCAGCCCGCGGCCGGGTTCGGCGAAGAAGTACGCGCTCCGCATCGGCAACTTCGGATCCTTCGCCCGGAGGAAGGCGTGATACTTCTCCTCGCGGTCGAACAGGTAGACCTGAACGAGCGCGTCCGACGCGGGCACGCCCAGCACGCTCTCGATGTGGTCGGGCAACTCTTCCAACTCCCGAAGCAGCGGGGAGTGGGCGTCGAACTCGAAATCGGTGTGGAACACGTACCGGCCGACGCGGGTGGCGTGGGCGGCCGGCCGCTTGTCGGACGGGGCGGCGGCGAACTGGGCCCGCGGGTCCACCGACACGGGGGCGGGCGGGGCGGGCGGCTTCCAGCCGACCGACCCACACCCGACGACGCCGGACGCGAGCAGCCCGCCGGCGAGGGCGAACCGGAGGATGCGGGGGTGTCGAACCGACATCAGTTCCGGTTCCGCGGGGGGCGTCGGGACCGCGAACATACTCGCACACCCGATGCCGGGGTAGCGGAGTTCGCACCCGTGTTTTCGGCACGAACGGTAGCGGCACTTCATTCCGAAACTGTTCGGGACCGACGAGCCGCAACCACCAGGGAGCGTTTTTCAGCCCGCTCCCTGGCGGTCGCGGCTCGTCGGGCTAACTGAGTGGTCGGCCGCGGTGTAAATTTTTCAACACCTTGCGCTCCGTCGCCGTCGCAATCGCCCGCCACCACGCTTTCCAGTCGTCCGCGACCGTCGGCCACGTCTTAATATACGCCAACAACAGCCGCAGCCGCACCGACCGGGAAACGTGGGCACTCTGCACGAACCCGGCGTTCAGGCGGGTCAGGTCTCGCTGACGAATCCGAGTCGGGACTTCAGTGTGAACGGCCAGCCCGACCAGATCGATGAACACCGGCGTGCGGTCGGGTCCAGAAAGCAGAATGTTTGCGGGCTTCAGGTCGCGGTGCGACACCCCGCGGTCGTGGAGCGTGCGAATCAACCGGCCGAGCACTTCGCACACGGTGCGCAAGTCGGCGAAGCTGGCGGACGCGACGAAGGCGGACAACTCGACCGCATCCGGCACCACCTCGAACGCGACGTACCCTTCGCACGGAACGCCGTGGCGAGACCGATGGGCGACGAAAAGCGGGCGGGCCGTCGGCAAGTGACGATCTATCAGACCGTGACCGAACACCCACGACCGCAGTGCCTCGGAGCGACGGATCAGGTTTTTGAGCGCGTCGGTGCGGCGCTTCAGGCGGAAGCGTTTGAAGAGCACCCCGCCCACGATCACCACCGTCGCGCTCGACGAGGCCTTCAACACCAGCACGCCGGGTTGTGCGAACACCGCGTCCGGGTCGGCCAGCCACGCCTTCACCAATTCCTCGGGCAGTTCCCGCACCGCGTGACCACGCACACCGCGGCCCTTCACCTTGCGGAACTGACGGTTGTTGCCGAGGTAGCGGTCGTCGCGGATCGCCCAGAAGCGGCGGTTCGAGATTGCGGTGAGGGCTTCGAGTTCCCGAGACCTCACCCCCCGTCCCCCGCCCGCCCCGGGGGGGGGGGGGTGGGGGTGGGGGGGGGGGGGTTGGGTGGGGGGGGGGAGGGGTGGGTAATCGCGATGCACACCCACCCCCCAGAGCGGCG
>JANNVG010001228.1:0-3780 GCA_031414395.1 Fimbriiglobus sp. | reverse complement strand
CGAGCCGCCCCCACTGGTGCGCCTGACGAATCAACTTCGTCAGCACCTCGACCACGCTGCCCTCGTCCTCGCTCAGCTTGGCCGTCACGCCGGCGTTGAACCCGGCGAGTTCCTGGGCGTTCAACAGCCGCTCGCGTTCTTGCTGAAGTTTCGTCTGTTCGCCCGGCAGCAGCTTCGCCGCGTCCAGTTCTTCGCGTTCGAACCGCACGAGTTGTAATTCGCGCTGCCGTGTGACGCGGTGGTCGGTCAACTCCTTCCGCTTCCGGCGTAGATCCCGAACCGTCACGGCGACACTGACATAGGCCTGTCGCTGGTCGGTCAGCTTGCCGAACGCATCCAACAGTTCGAGCTGGTACGCCGGCTGAAGGAGCGAGTAGCTCTCGCGCTGCCCATGCACATCGACCAGCATTTCGCCGAGCTTGCGGAGGGTCGTCACCGAGACCGGGATTTCATTCACGAGTGCCGAACTGCGGCCGGAGCGGGCGAGCCGGCGGGTGAGGATGAGTTCGTCGTCAGTGATGTCGGTTTGCAACATCTCCGTCGCGGCGGCCTTCTGCTCCGGGCGGGTCAGGTCGAACCGGCCGGTGACGCGCAGCTCGTCTTGCCCGGCGCGGATGAGGTCGGCCGACCCGCGTTCGCCGAGCAGCAGCCCGATGGCCCCGAGCAGGAGCGACTTGCCGGCCCCGGTCTCGCCCGTCCAGGCGCAGAAGCCGGGGTGCAGCTCCACCCGCACGTCTTCGATCAGGGCGAGGTTCGACACGGACAGTTCGCGGAGCATAGTGCCGGAATGGTACGAGCGGGCGCCGCGCGGGGGAAGGTGGGGTGCGGGCGTTCAAAAGCGGCACGCGGATCGACACGGATCGGAACAGAAAAGAGTGAATGAGGAAGGCAGGAAGGCAGGAACAGCAGAGTTCTGAATTCTTCTCCTGCCTTCCTGCCTTCCTCATCGCATTCTGTGTTCATCCGCGCTGGAATCCGCGTCATCCGCGTGCCGCCTTCTCAGCCCATGCACATCCGACTTGCCCTTCCCGCCCGTGCTACGGTTGCCCACAATACCGCTTCCCGCCACAGGACCACCCGCCGTGACCGCACCCGCCGAGCCGACGAAGAAGCGCTCCTGGACCGGCCTCATCAAGTACGTCATCGGGGTCGCCCTGCTGGTGTTCGTCATCGGGTCGAACTGGGCGGACAAGCCGGAGTACCTGAAGGGCGAGGACGGCAAGCCCCTGAAAGTGGGCGACGCCTGGGTGGTGGCGACGGATGACGCCGGCCGCGCGAAGGTCGAGCAACCCGGCCTCGGCTCGCTGCTCCAAACCGCGCCGAACTGGGGGGCGTTCGCCCTGTGCGGTCTCTTGTGCGCCGGGGTGGTCGGGTCGCAGTACGTGCGGTGGTTCGTGCTGGTGCGGGCACTCGACTTGCCGTTCACCCTGCGGAACGCCGTGCGCCTGGGCATGGTCGGCACCTTCTACAACACGTTCCTGCCGGGTGCCATCGGCGGGGATCTGGTGAAGGCGTTCTTCATTGCGAAGGGGCAACCGGAGCGCAAGGCGGCGGCGGTGAGCACGGTGGTGGCGGACCGCGCGCTCGGGCTGTTCGGCCTGCTGGTGTTCGGCGGGTTCGTCGGCGGGGCCATGTGGCTGAGCGGGAACGAGAAGATCGGCGGCAACACGACGCTCCAGTGGATCATCATCGGCAGCGCCATCGCGGCGGCGGCGGTGGCCTTCGGGTACATCGGGCTGGGGTGGGTGAGTCCGGCCGCGGCCGAACGCATCGACGGCAAGCTGAAGGGCGTCCGCAAGGTGGGGCCGACGCTGGCCGAGTTGTTCGAGACCGGCCTGCGGTATCGTCGTCGGCCGAAGGCGATCCTGGCCGGCATCGGGCTGTCGGCCGTCGGCCACCTGCTCATGATGCTGCTGTTCAACTTCGCCGTGCAGGTGTACCCGCCGAAAGATCTCGCCATGCTGGGCACGTTCGCCGAGCACATCGTCATCGCGCCCATCGGGTTCATCGTGCAGGCGGTCATCCCGCTACCCGGCGGCCTGGGCGTGGCCGAGTTCTCGTTCGGCGGGCTGTACGAACTCATCCGGCCGGGCGGCGGCAAGGTGGTGGGCCTGACCGGCCGGCTGGCCCTGCGGGTGATCGAGTGGTGCCTCGGCGGCATCTGCTACATGGTGTACCTGACGATGAAGGCGGAGCTGCCGGCCGCGGCGGGCAAGGACGACGCGGCCAAGCGGGAGGCGGTGGCCGCAGACCCGCGGGCGTGACTCGGCGGCCAGGCGGGTCAGAAGGCGATGTAGATGAAGCCCTGCGTGGCGGCGGGGCCGAGGCACACGAGCAGCACCACCGCGGCGGCGTAGCCCAGCCCGCGGAGCGGGGCGAGGCGGTCGAGCCATCGCACCTTCGGCAGCAGCGCCCACAGGTGCCCGGCCACGCCGAGCAGCAGCAGCGGGTACACCAGCACCGGCACCGTGGGGAAGGCCGCTTCACCCGTCGGCGGGTGGTTCAGCCCGACGAGCGCGCCGAACATCGTGCCCCCGCCGGCCCAACTGGTCATGCGGATGAGCACGAGGCCGAGCACCAGTTGATACAGCGTGCCGGCGTGGGCGATCACCGCCCACCACCAACTCCTCCGCCATCCCGCTTCGCCCACCCGCTGATCGAACACCCGGTGAACGGCCATCAACACCCCGTTGGACAGCCCGTAGGCCAGCCAGTGCCACGCCGCCCCGTGCCACAGCCCGCACAGCACGAACACCAGAATCAGGTTGGCGTGCGTGCGGACCGGCCCGCCGCGGCTGCCGCCGAGCGGGAAGTAGAGGTAATCCCGCAGCCACGTGGACAGCGACAGGTGCCACCGCCGCCAGAAGTCGGTGATGCTGCTCGCTAGGTACGGCAGACGGAAGTTCGCCGGCAGGTCGAACCCGAACCACTTCGCCACGCCCAGTGCGACATCCGTGTACCCGCTGAAGTCGCAGTAGATTTGCACCGCCCACGCCACCGCTGCCCACCGCAGCACGCCGGCGTCGTAGGCACCGGGGTTGGCGAACACCGGATCGACGAACAGCGTGTGCAACTGGTCGGCGATGAACAACTTCTTGAACAGCCCGCTCACGAACAGCCGCAGGCCGTCGGTGATCTGCTGTGCCGTCACTCGCGGCGGGGTCGTCATCTGTGGCAGGAATTCGACCGCCCGCACGATCGGCCCGGCCGCCATCTGCGGGAAGAAGGCGACGAACAGGGCGTAGTCGAGCAGGCTGCGCACGGCGGGGATCTGCCGGCGGTACACGTCCACCGTGTAGCTGATGCCCTGGAAGGTGTGGAAGCTGATGCCGAGCGGGAGGAGGATTTCCCAGGTGCGATCCGCCACCGCCACGCCGCACAGCCGGCTGAGTGACAGCCCGTTGTCAACGACGAATGGGGTGTACTTGAACGCCGCCAGCAGGCCCAGGTTGGACACGATACTCAGGACCAGCCACCGCTTGCGTACTCGCACGTCGTCGCTCGCGGCGATCCGCCGCCCGGCCCACCAGTCGATGCCCGTGAGCGCCAGGATGACCCAGAGGTAGCCGGGGCTGGCCCAGGCGTAGAACACCCAACTGGCGAGCGTCAGCCAGCCGTACTTGGCCGCCCGCCACCGCAGCAGGTGGTACACCGCCAGCACCACCGGCAGGAAGACGAAGAACTCTTTCCCGGCGAAGATCACGGCGAGCCTCCGCCGGCAACCGTCAACCTACCCCCCCCGGCCCCCCCTCCCTGGGAGGGAAGGGGGGATTCAGACAC
>JANNVG010001227.1:0-12242 GCA_031414395.1 Fimbriiglobus sp. | reverse complement strand
GTGGTGAAGCACCGGCGGACTCACGTCGCGCCGTTCGCCGGAAGAAACGACCTACTCCTTCCCCAGTACGCCATCGAGAACCCAGCACCCGCGGACGTGAACCTGGTGCGGGTCGCGGCAGTGGGTCAGCACGTCGGACTGATCGCACCCGGCTTCTTCGAGCGCATCGGCCAGGATCGGCAGCAGGGTGAAGTTGCGCGTGTCGTAGGCGGTGCGAGCGAGCGCAACTGCGGACTCGGAACGCCAGCGGGAATCGAACACGACCGGACGGAATGGGTTGCCGAAGATGTCTTTGAAGATGACAGCTTGTACCACCTCCTCTGCCGTCGGGTCCGGAAAGGCGTTCTGGGCTTGCTGCCAATAGAGAGTGTCGAAGAGGTGAACCGGCATCCCGTTTGGATTCGCTGCGGTGAGAGCCGCGGCCCGTGCCCATTCAACCGCCGTTTCGAGACGGGGCCGCACGCCCTCCTTCAATTGCCGTTCGTAAGCGGATCGCAAGTCTTCCAGCGGGAGTAATCCGTCCACCCAGTCCTCCAGCATGTCCAAAAGCGGTTGCTCGAACCCCACCCCCGTTTGTTCCAACGCCCGGCGTGCGAAGGTGCTGATCGCCAACCGCCAACGGCGATGCCCGGCTGAATGCTGAAGCTGGTCTTCGACCATCTCCATCAGTTCGCGGGTGTTGTCATTCTCGCTGTGCCAGACGTGTTCGCGGCTGTCCACCGTTCACCCCGCGGCAAGGGTGGCGACCTCGCGGCGGCTCTCCAGGAACCGCCGCATCTTCGGGAGCAACTCCTCGTCCTCCACGTCGTAGAGCGAGGTCAGGGTGTCGTCCCGGCACTGGTCGGTGAACATGAGCAGCCACTGGCCCATCCGCATGTCCGGGCAGAGGTGGCTCAACTCGCCGAGGATGTCGAGCAGTTCGCGGCGTTCGTCGGTCATGGCAGTCGTTCTCCCACGGTCGGGTAGGTGGAGTAATCGGAGTTCGGCTTCTCCTCGATGACTTCTACGCGGATGAGCGTTCCGGGGAGAAGTTTGGCCACCCGTGTGGCGCGCGTCACGCCGTCCATCAGTTTCAGCCGGCCGTTCCCGTCGCGGTGGACGAACGGGGTCGGCATCCCGGCGTCGGATGTTCCAGGTCGGGAGATCTGCCGAGTCAGTTTGCCCGGATCAGCCCCCTGCCACCGCGCTGGCGGCAGGTGTAGGGTTGCAGGGTCAACGTCGAGGTAAGTGGGCATGGGCGATACTTTATCCTATCATGCCAAGCAACTTCGCCGCTATCGCCTCCGCGTCATACACGCAGCCGCCCCACACGCCGCCGCTGGCGTGTTGCAGCGCCGCCCACAGCTTCGTGTCGGCGGGCAGGCCGGGGTCGGCGTGCAGGTCCGGCCGCGGGCCGCGCTTCGCCAACTCCGCCGTGCCCCACGCCACGCCTTGCACCCCGGTCGCGTCGCCCACCAGGTGTACCGTGCCTTCCAGCTTCACGCGGTCGATGGCGATCTGAATCACGTCGCCGTCGAGCAGCTTGCCGATCGGTCCGCCGGCCAGCGCTTCTGGCGACACGTGCCCGATGCACGCCCCGGTGCTCACCCCGCTGAACCGCGCGTCGGTCAGCACCGCCACCTGCTTGCCCCACGGCAGGAACTTCAAGGCACTCGTCACCTGATACGTCTCCTCCATGCCCGAGCCGAGTGGCCCGCGACAGCAGAGCACCAGCACGTCGCCCGGTGCCACCTTCTTGTCGCCCTGGCCTTTGATCGCGGCGATGGCCGCCTTCTCGGTGGTGAACACCTTCGCCGGGCCGGTCTTGCGGTACACGCCGTCGGCGTCCACCACGCTGGCGTCGATGGCGGTCGATTTGATGACGCTGCCGTCCGGGCAGAGGTTGCCGCGGGGGAACGTGACGGTGCTGGTGAGGCCGCGGGCCTTCGCTACGGTCGGCGACATGATGACGGTGTCCGGGTCGATGCGGTCTTTGGTGAACAGGTGGTCGCGGAGCCGCTTGCGGCGGTCGGACGACTGCCACCACTCCAGCACCTTGCCGAGCGACTCGCCCGACACGGTGAGTGCGGACAACTCCAACATGCCGAGTTCGCGGAGGTGCAACATCACCTCCGGCACGCCGCCGGCGAGGAAGACGCGAACCGTCGGGTGCCCGACGGGGCCGTTCGGGAGGGCGTCCACCAGCCGCGGCACCTGGCGGTTGAAGTGGTTCCAGTCGTCCACGGTCGGGCGTTTAACACCCGCATGGAAGGCGACGGCCGGCGTGTGCAGCAGCAAGTTCGTACTGCCGCCGAACGCGGCGAACACGGCGAGCGCGTTGCGGAACGCGGCGTCAGTCAGGATGTGCTTCGTGGTGATCCCACGGCGTTGCATGCTCACAAGGGCCTTCGCACTGCGGCGGGCCATGTCGAGCCAGATCGGTTGACCCGACGGCGCGAGCGCCGAATGGGGAAGACTCAAACCCAGCGCTTCGCCGATCACCTGACTCGTCGCCGCCGTGCCGAGGAACTGACACCCGCCCCCAGGGCTGGCACACGCATGGCACCCCGCCTCCGCCGCCTGATCGATGGTCATCACGTCGTTCGCGTAACGGGCGCCGATGGTCTGCACCTTGCCGGTATCCTCTTCACCCGTTTCGCCGGCCAGCATCACCCCGCCGGGCACCAGGATGGTGGGGTAGTCGTGCTGGCTGGCCAGTGCCATCATCATCGCCGGCAGGCCCTTGTCGCACGTCGCCACGCCCATCACCCCGGCGCGGGTGGGCAGGCTCCGCATCAGCCGCCGCATCACCATCGCCGCGTCGTTGCGGAACGGCAGGCTGTCGAACATGCCCGGCGTGCCCTGGGTGCGGCCGTCGCACGGGTCGGTCACGGCGCCGGCGAACGGGATGCCCTTCTGGGCTTTGATCTCCTCCGCGGCGGCTTTCACCAGCAGCCCCACCTCCCAGTGCCCGCTGTGGTAGCCGAGGGCGATGGGTGAACCGTCCTCCGCCCGCATCCCGCCGTGCGTGCTCAGGATGAGGAACTCTTTGCGGCCGAGCAGTTCGGGTTGCAGCCCCATGCCGACGTTCTGCGTCCACCCGAACAGGTCGCCGCTCGGCGCGTGCCGCAGCAGGTCGTCCGTCACGGGCAGCTTGCCGGTCGGCCCCTTGGTGGTGCTGGTGAGGGCGTACACACTGTCGTCGGTCGTCTCGACGAGACTGTTGAAGGTGGACATGGCAGGCTCGCGGGGCGGAAAGTGCCATTGTAGAATGAGATGGACCGACCACCGGAGGGCGACCCATGCCCGAGTTGACACTGGAATCGCTGGCCGCACGGGTGGAAGCGCTGGAGCGGGCGGCGGGAGTGCCACCGGGGGCGATCCCGCTCAAGAACGGGTGCTACGTCATCCCCGGCACAGGGGATTGGGCGGCGGCTGTGGAAGCGGCCAACCGCCTCGCGGAAACTTATGACTTCGACGCTTATGACGAGCGGGAGGCATTCGAGTGGGAAGTCGCGCGTCGGCTGGCGGCCGAAGCGGAGCAACTCCCCTCACCGGAGAGAACCCCGTGATCCTGGTCGATTCCAACCTCTTCATCGCCTACCTGCGGACAAGGGAGGCGAAAATCCCCGTCCTTCTGCACGCCCACGGCGGTCAGACGTGCGGGGTGGTGCGAGCGGAAGTCTTCCAAGGGGTGCGGACACCGACCCAACGGGCGGACGCAATGACCCTCTTCGCCCCGCTCCCTCACGTGGCGATGTCCGACTCGCTCTGGGACACAATCGGGGACAACCTCGCACTCCTCCGCCGTCGGGGGATCACCGTCCCGTTCAACGACGGGGTGCTCGCCACCCTCGCGCTCGCCACCGACCTGGAAGTGTGGACCCGTGACACCGACTTTGCGCACATCCAGTCCGTATTCCCCGCCCTGCGGTTGTTCGTCGAACCGCCGTGACCACTGGAGCACCACGCTGCGGCGTCAGCGATCGTTCCCGAAATTGCCCCCGCCACCACCGACCGGCGTGCCATAATGGGTGCGCCGCTCGGTCCGCGAGACCGCCACTTCCCACTTCACCCGGCCGGGCGGCGGGAGGCCCATCCGATGAGCCGTCGCAAACGCATCCTGGCCGTCGCCGCACTGCTGGTCGTCGCCCTCGCCGGGTTCGTCGTGTGGCAGAACTGGCCGTCCCGCCACGACTTCACCGACTTCCCCGACCGCCCCGACGAACCCATCACCCCGTCCCAGTCGCCCGGCAAGGTGGTCCCGGCCGCCGACTACCAACTGGTCGGCCCGTTCACCCACGACAACCTGGCCGTGTACCTCGTCGTCGCCCCGGAGACGCTCACCGGGGCGTCGTTCGTCACCCTGGGCGAGGCGCTGGAGCAGAAGACGGCCGTGGTCCACGAGACGGGCACGGTCAGCCGGCTGGCGGTGGAGAACCTGAGCGGGGATGAACTGTTCATCTCCGCCGGCGACATCGTGAAGGGGGGCAAGCAGGACCGCACCCTGCCCTACGACGCGGTGATCGGGGCGAACTCCGGACAGGTGTCGGTGGACTCGTTCTGCGTCGAGCAGGGGCGGTGGAAGGAGCGGGGGAAGGAGTCGAAGGAGTCTTTCAGCAAGTCGGAGTACAGCCTCGGCTCGTCCGACATGAAGAAGGCGGCCTACGCGCCCGGCGCGTCGCAAGGGGAGGTGTGGAAGAACGTGTCCAAGACGCAAAGCAAACTGGCCCAGAAGACGGGCGTGTCGGTGAAGGCGGAGGCGTCGGCCACCAGCCTGCAACTGACGCTCGAAGCGCCGGCGGTGCGGGAGAAATTGGCCCCGTATCTTGCGGCGGTGCAGGGGGCGGCGGGCCGGCACCCGGCGGCCGTCGGATGTGTGGTGGTGGTCGGCGGGCGGGTGGTGTCGGCCGACGTGTACGCCACCCGCGGGCTGTTCGGCAAGCTGTGGCCGAAACTGGCCGAGGGGGCGGCGGTGGAAGCGTTCCTGGCCGACGAGTCGCCGGCAGGCGGAGTGGCGTCGGAGGCCGACGTGCGAGCGTTCCTGGCCGCGGCCGAAGGCGGCACGCCGGTCCGCGAGGCTGTCACCGCGCGGACGTATGTGCTGGTGAAGCAGTCCGACAAGACGGTGCTGATGGAAGCGTGCGACCGCAGCCGGGACAACCTGGTGCTGCACCGCGGCGTCCTGGCGCGATGACGGGTTGAGGCTTCATCCCCGGCTTGAGAGGACCGCCCGTGCCCGAACCAGTCCAACACCGAGTTCCGGCCGGCGGGCGGGCGCCGCTGTACGTCGTCGGCCTGTTGGCGGTCGTGCTACCGGGCCTGTTCCTGACTTCCATTGGGGCGTGGGCCGGGCTGGTGAATCCGCTGTTGCCGGTTGATGTGCGGTGTGTTCACGTCCTCGAATTCATCTTCGTCCGCCACGTCCTCGTGACGACCCCGTGGGTCATCATCATGACCGGCGGGATGCACCTGCTCGTGACGGCCGTCATGCGACGACACCGGCTGTTGCTCAACTTCGGCACGGCCGCGGTGCTGACCTGGGTGGTCGTGGTGGTCATCGTCGGCTTCTTTCTGATGGGTCAAGTGGCGAAGTGAGTTCCCGCTCGGAACGAATGCCCGCCCGGTCGCAAGCTCCCGGCGATGACGAGGTGACTTGACATCGCCGGGAGCTTGCGACCGGGCGGGCGTGACGGAGCGCCTTCGACCGACGACTCCGGGCTACAGCCCCTTCTCCTGTGCCCGCTTCTGATCGCCCTTGTAGTTGACGTGCTGGAAGGCCAACTCGGTCGCCAGTTGGCCGATGTACTGGTTGCGGTACAGGTTCAATTGCGACACGTCGGTCGGCTTCAGTTGGGCCTGGTGGGTGAGCGGGTAGGAGTACTTCGGCTCGCCCTTGCCCGCCTCGTACACCGCCACCTGCATGGCGGCGCTGCCCCGGCAGATTTCACCGCCGAGATCGCGGTCCGTCATCTTGAGCGACTCGACCGTCACGTCGATCCAGTAGTCGGCCCCCAGTTGGCGGGCGAAGTCGCCGGGGTTGCCGGTGTTCCAGCGGTTCGGGTCGCTCGTCTTGAAGTTGTTCACCTTCGCCTGATCCACCACCACAATCTTGGTGCCCTTATTCGTCTCGGCCAGCACCTTCAACTGCGAGCCGATCTTGCTGGCCAGGTCCAGGTCGGCCCCGGCCGGCACCCCGTACGCGGCCGTCACCGACACGGCCACGACCACCTCCTTCTTCCCCTCCGGCGGGGTGAGCGGGTGCTCGGCCTTCATCGTCTCGTCGCCCTTCAGCAGGTGCCACCAGGTGCCCGGCCCGCACCCGAAGCTGAACACCGCTGCCGTCATCAGGGCGGTCGCCACCGCCGCCCGCCGCCAGAACGTCCGGCTCATCCGTGAACCCCCCGGTTCGGAACCCAGGGGAATCACCCCCTGGGGTTATGGCACGAACATGATCCACGCCCACCGCCCCACCATGAGCAGGAGCAGGCCGGACAGGATGATGGTCGAAAACAGTTCCCCGTTCCGCACCCACAGCAGCCGCCCGCGGACGGCACTGATCAGCAGCCACGGGGTGAACACGATGACGGCGGCACACATGAGCGTGCCCACCCAGTTCGCCCTCATCGAGTTCACCACGTCGCCGTGCGTGAGCAGGGCGAAGCTGGTGGTCATGCCGCACGCCGGGCACGGCTTCCCGAACATCTGCACGCTGCTGCACTTGGGCAGCCCCAACTGCGTGTGCGTCTCCATCGTCTTCGCCTCGCCGTCGTCCCGGTACGGGTTCAGGCACAGGGCGATGACGATGATGGCCGTGAACCCGACCGCCATCGTCGCCAGCAGAACCCGGATGTACACGGCCATGCGGCGGGGCCGGCGGTTGCGGGCGTCGTCCTCGAAGGTAAAATCCCCCTCGTCGTCGTCGTACACGTGCTCGTACTCCCGGTCGGTCGCCACCGGGCGGGCGATCGGTCGGGCGACCGGCAAAACCTCTGGCGGCGGAGGCGATGCCTCCGGCGGGGCCGGGTCGGGTACGAGGTCGGTGGTGGTCGGCTCGGAGGGCGGCACGGATAGCCTCCGTCGGGGTTTCGTTCAAGTCCATTCCGCCGAAGATCGCGGCGGGTGGCGACATTCTACCAGGGCGAACGGCCGTGAACCTCCCCGAACGAGTGCGAACGGCGATGGACCGGCGGCGGCCCGGCTGGGCGGGCGAGCTGGGGGTGGTGGCCGTTTCCGGCGGGGCCGACAGCGTGGCCCTTTTGCGCGCTCTGGCGGAGTGCGGCGGGCGGGTGATCGTGGGGCATGTGAACCACCAACTGCGGGGCGACGAGAGCGACGGCGACGAGGCGTTCGTGGTGGAATTGGCGGGTCGGTTGAACGTGCCGGTTCACACGCACCGGGTGAACGTGGCCGCGCTCGGCGGGAACATCGAAGCGACCGCCCGACGGGTGCGGTACGAGTGGCTGACCGCACTTGCGAGCGCGGTGGGCGCAGGCTGGATCGCCACCGGCCACACCGCCGACGACCAGGCCGAAACGGTTCTGCACCGGCTGATCCGGGGCACCGGGGTGCAGGGGCTGCGGGGGATTGCGGTGGGAAGAAACCTACCCCCCCCACCCCCCTCCCTACGAGGGAAGGGGGAGTCCGCACCCACTCCCCCCCCTTCCTCCCAGGAAGGGGGGGGCCGGGGGGGGGTAGGTTTCCACCTCCTCCGCCCCCTGCTCGCTATCCCCCGCACCGACCTGCTCGCCTACCTGCAATCCGTTGCTCAACACTACCGCACCGACAGCACGAACGCCGACACCGCGTTCACCCGCAACCGCATCCGGGCCGAGTTGCTGCCGCTGCTTCGCACCTTCAACCCCGGCATCGTGGACGTGCTGAACCGCCTGAGCGTGCAGGCGGAGGAACTGTTCGCGGAGCAGGAGGCCGAAACGGCGAAGCTGTTACGAACGGTCGAACTGCCGCGGGCGGGGGGAATGCTGATTCTGGATGCGGAGCAGTTGACCGCACTCGGCGAGGCGAAGACCCGCAACGTGCTGCGAATGCTGTGGGACCGCGAGCGCTGGCCGGTGAACGCGATGACCTTCGACCACTGGCGGCGGGCGGCGAAGATTTCGGCGGGTGAGCATTCCGCCGCCGACTTCCCCGACGGAGTGCATGTGCGCCGGGTGGGGAAAGTGGTTCAACTCGCCCGCCGCGGATAAAACAGCCACGGATCGCACGGATGAAACACGGATCGAGCCGGAAGAACTCTTCTGTTCTGATCCGTGTTTCATCCGTGCGATCCGTGGCTCGCCTTTCCGAGAAGTGTCATGCTCCGTCCGATTCGCCGTGCCCTGCTGTCCGTGTCCGACAAGACCGGCCTCGTTCCATTCGCCACCGAGCTACACCAGAAGTACGGCGTGGAACTGATCGCCACCGGGGGCACGCGGAAGATCCTCGCCGACGCCGGCCTGCCGGTGAAGGACATCTCCGAACTGACCAAGTTCCCCGAGATCCTCGACGGGCGGGTGAAGACGCTGCACCCGGCCATCTACGCCGGCCTGCTCGCCAAGCGGAGCAAGCCGGAGCACATGCAGACGCTCGCCGACCACAGCCTGCCCGAAATCGACCTCGTGGTGTGCAACCTCTACCCGTTCGAGCAGACGGTGGCGAAACCGGGCGTGACCGAAGCGGAGGCCATCGAGAACATCGACATCGGCGGGCCGTGCATGGTGCGAGCCGCGGCGAAGAACTTCGAGAGCGTGGCAGTGGTGGTTCGGCCACTGAGCTACGAGAAGGTGCTGAGCGAGTTGGCAAAAACGAACGGTTCCCTCACTCGACAGGACCGGGCCACGCTTGCCACAATCGCATTCAGTATGATCGCTGACTACGACAAGGCCATCGTGGAATACTTTCACCACCACGTCCGCCCCGATGCGTATGACTGTCCACTCCCGGACCAAGACCACCTCGGCCAGCACTTCTACTTCCGCGGGGTCAACATTCAGCCTCTTCGGTACGGGGAGAATCCCCACCAACACGCCGCGTTCTACGCCAATTTCCCTCGTACATCCCGAGCCTGTGTGTCCACCGCCGAGCAACTCCACGGCAAGGAACTGAGTTACAACAACATTCTCGACCTCGACTCGGCGTTGAACCTCGCCCGTGAGTTCGACGCCCCCGCCGCGGTGGTGGTGAAGCACAACAACCCGTGCGGGGTGGCCACCGCCCTGACGCTCGCCGAAGCCTTCCGCCACGCCTGGGACGGCGACCCCCTCTCCGCGTTCGGCGGCATCCTCGCGTTCAACCGCCCCGTCGATACCGCCACCGCCGAAGCCCTCATGGACCCGAAGGCCAAGCGATTCATCGAGTGCGTCATCGCCCCCGACTACGACCCGTTCGCCCTCGAAGCCCTGATGGGCTGGAAGGCGAACGTGCGGCTGTTGAAGACTGGCCCGTTGAGCGGCGGGCCGCAGGGTCTCGACTACCGCCGCGTGGACGGCGGGTTGCTCGTGCAAACCCGCGACGTGGGGGCCGACGACCCGGACAAATGGAAGGTGGCGACGCAACGCAAGCCGACCGCCGACGAAACCGCCGCCCTGCATTTCGCGTGGTTCGTGTGCAAGCACGTGAAGTCGAACGCTATCGTCCTTACGAGCCGCGACCGCCAGGGAGCGGATTCCGTCGTCGGCGTCGGTGCCGGGCAGATGTCGCGGGTGGTGTCGGTGGACATTGCGGTGAAGAAGGCGGGCGAGCGGGCGAAGGGGTCGGTGCTGGCGTCCGATGCGTTCTTCCCGTTCCCGGACAACGTGGAACTGGCCGCCGCCGCGGGTGTGACGGCGATCATCCAGCCCGGCGGGAGCGTGAACGACAAGCTGAGCGTCGAGGCGTGCGACAAGCACGGCATCGCCATGCTGTTCACGGGGGTCAGGCACTTCCGGCACTAAACGATTTCACAGCAGCCACGGATCGCACGGAGCAGGACGGATCAGAGCCGACAGTCTGAGTTCTATCCTTCTTCCTACTTCATCAGTTCGATCCGTGATATCCGTGGCTGCTGTCCTTACCCATTCGCAGACGTTACAACCGCTACCGCTCCCCACTTCTTTGTGCAACTTTTACCGATCACGCCCGCCTCCGGCTTCGAGTTTGCGCCCGAAGTTGTACGATTCGCTCAAGATCGTCCCCTTCGGCGAGGTGTGGCCGTGGACTCTCGGCGCATCGCAATGACCACCCTGGCCGTGCTCACCCTGCTCGCCCCACTGGGCTGTCGGCGGTTCCTCCGCCCGTGCAACTCGACGCCCCGCACCGACGTGGCCCCCGACGACCGCGGCGGCGACTTCGACCCCGGCTACATCCCCCCACGCGGCAGCACCATCCCGGCCCCCGGCGTGCCCGCCCGCCCCGACGGCACCCGCCGCGACACGTACACGCCCGTCCGCCCCGCCCCGCGGTTGGAATCGCCCATCGAGCCGTACAACCCGCCGAGCGGGTACGGCTCGCCGTTCGAGCTGCCGCGGCCATATGAGTCACAGAAGCCCTACGTGCGGCCCATCGAGTCCGAGTCGAAGAAGCCGACCGACCCGGCGTTGCCGAAGAACCTGGACGTGCCGTCGGAGTCGATCAAGCCGAAAAAGGTGCTGGTGCCCGACAAGATGCCGGACTCGCCGGAGAAGATGACCGACACCCCGCCGGAGTCGAAGTATACGCCGAAAGACGACGGCACGAAGCCGGTGCCGGATCGCAAGGTGTTCCTCGATCCGGTCGCCCCCGGCGGGCCGTTCGACCTGCCCGGCAGCGGGCCGAAGGTCGAAGAGGAGCGCGAGCCGCTGAAGCGCGAATCGAAGGCGTCGCCCAAGTCGGAAACGCCTCCGGTCGGGCTGTCCGATTTCCAACTGGTGAAGGGCAAATCGAACGTGGCGAGCGGTGTGAAGCCGACGTTGGACGGGTACGAGTGGCTGGCCAAGAGCGGGTACAAGACGGTGGTGTACGCCCACGAGCCGACCGCCGACGTGACTGCGGTGAAGGCGGTGTGCGAGGCGGCCGGGCTGAAATTCGTGGGCATTCCGACCGGCCCGGCGACAATACCCGACGCCACTGCCGCGTTCGACGCGGCGGTGCAGGCGAAGGACGGCCCGGTGTATGTGTGCGACGACACCGGCTTGCGAGCCGGCACGCTGTGGTACGCCCACTTCCGCAAAGTGGAGTTGGCCAACCCGGACACCGCGAAGGTGCGGGCGGGCGGATTAGGCATGGGCGACACCGCCACCAACCCGACGCAGAAGGAACTGTTCGACGCGGTTCAGGCCCACCTGGCGAAGTAGTGTTGGCCTCTCGCTGCTCCTCAACTCGACCAGCGATTCGATCGCTCCTCGGGAGGCAAGCTGCGCTGATACTCGCTCTCGAATTCGCGTTCGAGTTGGGCGATCTCGCCTTCCGGCATTTCCAGCCTTCGGAGCTCGTCCTTATGGAAATCGGCGAGCGGTTTTGGGACCTTTTTCCTCGCCTTTCGCAGTGCTTCCACGAGAAACTCACGCTCGAGTTGTCGTGGGCTTTTTTTCGGCTTCAGGTAGGCCATCACCAGTCCGATTACCAACCCGACGACTGTTGCGAGTGACGCCAGGACTTTCCAGGGGTCGGGGTCGGCCGCGAACAAAACCATGGGCGTGTCCTGTTGAGGATTGGGAAAATGCGATGAGGCAGGTACGGGGGAAAGGATAACTACGGGCCGATGGGGAGTCAATCGCTGTGCGAACAAGAGATGACGAGTGGTGAATCCGTCGACGAGTCCGATCATGCCGAACCTTGCGGCTACGGTCTGCGCAATGCGTGGCGAACCCGGCAAGGGCATGGCCTTTGCGTGCCGATACCGTCGGGTCGATACGTCTTTTCCCGAAGGGAGGGCCGGCGATGACACGGACGTTGTTGCTGCTCGCGGTGCTGGTGGGCGTGGGGGCGGGTGTCGGCTGTCGGAACGTCGGCGGGCTGTGTGCAGCCAAGCAGAAAGCCCGGCCGGACGACCCGAGCTACACCATCGAGGAGCAGAAGCGGCGCGCCCGCGATAAGTACGCCCTGCCGCCGGAAGACGACTTCCGCCTCGGCCCGAAGACCGGCTCCAACCTGCCGGGTGGAACGGGGCGGTGATTGTCACCGGCAAGAAGGCGAACGGCGCGACGTGAGTCCGCTGGTTCTGGGCGAACCCGGCCCGCAAGGGCCGCGGGTGCATTTTCCGAGAGCGGTCGGGTTTATCCCGGCTGATCAGACCAGCCGGGATAAAC